>PLOG01000003.1 GCA_003142935.1 Acidobacteriaceae bacterium | reverse complement strand
GAGCCCCGTCGTCCCCGCCATTCATTCCAAAAGGCTTAGGAGTGTTTGGCAATCAAGTGACAGTAAAATCTGGGCACGATATGGGCACAATAAGCCCACTACCGAGCATTTACAGCTACCTTCCCAAAATCAGTTGTGCCCACGTCTGACAAAACTGTGCCCACGCTAGAAATCATCATCCTCACAACTTTGCTTTGTGCCGCTCGCTTGTTCGAGGTCACTGCCTGCGTGTATACATCCAGCGTGATCCGACTGTTTGCGTGCCGCAAAAGCTCCTGTACGGTTTTGATGTCCTCTCCGTTTGCCTTCAGCAACGTGCCGAAGGAGTGGCGAAAGGTATGCCAACCAATGTTCTTGGTGATACCGGCCTTCTTTGCGACCGGCTTGATGTACCGCTTCATGAGGTTGTCCGGCCAATAGGGCTGCTTGCCTCCCATGGACGGACTTGCGAAGACCCAATCCGAACCCATCGGGTAGGGACTCTGACGACGCCAGCTCAGAAGATCCTCCGCCATGTAATCGTCCATCGGGACGGGTTTGGCGGATGCCTCTGTCTTGCAGTTGCCCACTACCTGATGCCAAATGGACCGAGTGACGCTCAGCTCCAGGTTCTCGAAATCGACATCGTCCCAGCGAAGTGCAAGCAATTCACTGACCCGAAGTCCTGTTGCCGCGTCGAGTAGAGCCAGCGTACGCTCTCTCACGGACAACTTGCTGAGAAGAAGCTGGAGTTCAGAGAGGTCCAGAACGTCAGGCACTTTCTCTCGTTTCGCGCTCTGGCGCACGAGCTTCATAGGGTTGTTGTCCACCCACTCGTAACGCATCGCGTGATGAAAGATTGCGCTCATCAGGTTCCGAATCTTCGCACGTGTGCCCCTGGCCCGCTTTATGCTGTCCAGCCATTCTTCAACGGCAACTGGCTTGATCTGATTCAAGCGGTGATTTCCCCAACGAGGCAGAATCCACATTTTCAGATAGCACTCATAAGCAGATCGAGTCGAGAACGCCTTCCGGCCTTGATTCTCACCCACCAGCTCTTTGAGCCGGTAGTGAGCGATCAGTTCGGCGATTGTGCCCGGCCCGCCTTCCGCTTGCGGGGTTTGTTGGTTGGCGTCAATGCGCAACGCGTGAGCTGCTTTGAGGGCTGATGCTTCAGTGGTGAGGGTTGTAACCGTGCCGACGATGGCTTTGCGCTGTTTGCTTGCCCCATCCGGGCCAGGTTCCCTCCACCGAAAAATCCAAACATCTGGTCCACTGAGCCGCTTTTCTCGTTGCACGCTTCCTTGCTGATACCGCGTACGCCTGTTCATGAATTCTCCATTCCAGGCGGCAACGGATGGCTGCTACCAAGGTAGTCCTTTACTGGGCAGAGGTCGAGAAATATATTGCCTATCACGCGGTCTGCCGCTGAATCCACTCCTCTATCTCAGAAGCGCGAAAGCGCCAGAGTTTCCCAATATGGATTCCATGGATCATGCCTTCACGAGCGAAACGCTGAAGTGTTTTAGGGTGAATCTGAATGATCGCGGCGGCCTCCTCGGTCTGGAGCAGACGTTCGGGGACAAAACCGACAGATTGAGGCGGCCTTTTCTCGGTGACGTTTTCGTTTGCCATTGGCAACTCCGGGTGATTCTTGAGGTATCGCTCTTGCGTCCGCAAGTCTCAATGGCTTTAGACTCAGCGAATACGGGTGCGGCGTCCAATACTTCCTGCCTATGGCACCATAGTCCAGACCTATGGATGCGTGTTGGGCGGTTTCCATTTTTATTGCAAGGCCCCTCGGTATGCTGTTAAGTGCGTCCGTGTGCAATAGCTTGCGACTCGTCAGATGCCCCGCAAATGGTGTCACCGAAAGGCTATTGAAGAGGATTGCTGGTTCTTTTGAACACAATAGGTTGTTGGGGTGTTTAAGTTGTATGCGTGAAGGAACGAACACAGCCGATGGGTCTGTGGTAGTCGTACCCCAGGCCCTTGAATCCGCATCCATATTCCATATAAGAGAGTTCTGTCCAATCCCCGCCAGCAACACCGCACATCGCCAATGAATCCGCACCGACATAGCAAGTTTCAACAACTCTAAGGTCGCAAAAAGATCATGGTTGCAGAGTATGCGAAGGCAGGTACAGCATGTATAGCGACCTGGAATTCCGCCATCTCCGTTATTTTGTCGCAGTTGCTGAAGAATGCAACTTCGGTCGAGCAGCCATCAGGCTTCACCTCTCGCAGCCCTCACTCAGTACCCAGATAAAGAAGCTGGAAGACTGCATATACGCGACGTTGTTCCAGCGTGGGCGCGCCGGAGCGGAGCTGACGCCCGCCGGAAGACATTTTCTTGAAAAGGCAAAGTCACGGGCAAGGACGGCTACCGCGTCAGGACTGACGTCCTGAGGCCCACTGGCGGCATGACCACCTCTGGAACTATAGTCACGACCATCGACGGTGTTAGCTATCGGAACCCGCCGACTGCGCCGTTTTAGTCAGAGGTTGCTGTGAGACCATTGGATGTTCAGAATCGATCGATGTTTGGTCGATCCGGGGTAAGCGCAGGCATGGCCGTTTGCGTCTCAGCCGTGTAGACACCGAACACGGCGATTTCACCGTCGCCTACCGCAAGGTGGGAAGTCCAGGATGTCCAACCGTGGAACAGATTGACGAACTGAAACGTGCAACCTCATTACCGGAGCCTGAGATCGTGCATGTCGAAGGATACGGCCAGATCAGGATTACAATTCCGCCGAATGGCATTGCGTTGCTGGAGTTGGCTTGAACCTGCGAGTGGAAGCGGTGGCCAGTGATTGTGCCGCGCTGCGTTCGGGGAATAGGAGAAGAAAGATGAGCTTCGCGATGGGAACTATAAAGCTTGAACGGGTGGTATGTCTGGGAATGGTGATGATGGCAGTTGGTGTTTCGGCGCAGGAAAAGCCCAGCGTAAACCTGGCTCCGTCCAAAATGTCAAAGCTCGGCACAGTGGATCCGCGATTTGTCTCTTACAACGTGGAAATGGTTGAAGTGACGGGGGGACGGTTCTGGAAACCCTATAAATCGAACGTTGCGGGACACGACGCCGCGAAATCTAACACTACACCGGATGCAAATCAGCAGGTTGGAGAGAATGCGGGCCGTCCGGCTATCGACCTGAGCAATCCGCGCCTCCGGGAGCTAGCGGAGGCCTTGGGGCCAGCGTACGTGCGGGTGAGCGGGTCTTGGGCGAACAGCACGTACTTCCAGGACGACGATCTTCCCGCGTTGAAAGAACCGCCCAAGGGATTCAGAGGCGTTCTGACGGGCGCTGAGTGGAAGGGCGTTATCGACTTCGCGCGCGCGGTCAACGCAAAGCTCGTTACATCGGTCGCCATCAGCCCCGGCGCCAGGGATATGAGCGGAGTCTGGACACCGGATCAGGCCAAAGCGCTCTTCGACTACACGAAGAGCATCGGCGGAAGCATTGCCGCCACAGAGTTCATGAATGAACCCACGTTTCCCGGTCCGGGAGGCGCGCCGAAAGGCTACGATGCCGCGGCTTTTGCAAAAGACGTGAAGGCCTTCGAGCCGTTCCTGCGCAACGAGCTGCCCTCGACCATCTTCCTCGGCCCGGGCAGCATCGGCGAAGGAAGCTCGCTGATGCCGGGCGGAGCCACGATGAAGTTAGCGCTGAACACCGACCAGATTATGGAAGCGACAGGGCCGGTGTTCGATGCATTCTCGTACCACTTTTACGCATCTGTTTCCAACCGATGCGGGGGCAGAACCACTGTTGCACAGGGTTTGACCACGGATTGGCTCGATCGGACCATTGCAGGCGAAGCCTTCTACGCGGCTGCGCGGGACAAATACTTCCCCGGGAAGCCAATCTGGCTCACAGAAACCGCAGAGGCTGCGTGCGGGGGGGACCAGCTTGCCGGCCAATTCGTCGACAGCTTCCGATACCTGAACCAACTTGGAATTCTGGCCCAAAAAGGCGTGCAAGCTGTCATGCACAACACCCTTGCCTCCAGCGACTACGGGTTCCTGAACGAGGAGACATACGAGCCGAGGCCCGATTATTGGATGGCTTTGCTCTGGAAACGCACCATGGACGCCGTTGTGCTTGACCCCGGAGCAACGGGCGGGCCGAGCCTTCGGATCTATGCCCAATGCATGAAAGGCCATAAGGGCGGAGTCACTCTTCTCGCGATGAACATCGACCCAAAACAGGAGCAGACGTTGACCATTCCGCTGTCCGCGGATCGCTACACGCTGACCGCGCCCGATCTCACCAGTATAACGGTGCTGCTCAACGGCGTTGCCCTGCAGGCTGGACAAGACGGCACGCTTCCGGAAATCAAGGGTCAGAGGGTAAAGCCAGGAGCCCTTGAACTCGCCCCGGCAAGCATTACGTTCCTTACCGTGCCGTCAGCACGGAATGCGGGCTGCATGTAAACGGTCGGATCGCCATTGAGAAGCGGGCGGCAAATTCCCTGCGGCGTTTTCGGAAAAAGTGTAGTCCCAATGCGACCGGAGAATGTGCGGTTGGATTTCGGTCGCCCTTGCCAGAGCTTCTGCCTTCTCCCGATCTTGCGTAAGCAGCCGAACGTTCGATCATTGCGAGCAGTGCCTCTGCCGCCGAATCGCGCGGCAGAGGCTCGTCATAGATCGGATCGTCCAGATCACCTGACGTGCACGGTAGATTCCACTGACATGCCTGGACGCAATTGATCCAGCGCTTCCTGGTTGGGGTCGAGCTTGATCCGGACCGGGATCCTTTGCACGACCTTGACGTAGTTGCCGGTGGCATTTTCCGGAGGCAAGACGCTTGCCATCGATCCAGTTGCGCCGCCGATTGTCTCAACCGAACCGGTGAATTTACGGTCCAGTGCGTCAACATGAATCGTGACTGACTGGCCGAACTTCATGTGCAGAAGCTGTGTCTCCTTGAAATTCGCCGTGACCCAGAGGTCGTTGGTCTGGGAGATTGTGAGCAGTTGCTGACCGGGTGAAACCCGTGTTCCGATCTGGGCGGAGCGTTTCATGACCACCCCGGCTACCGGAGCCACTATCTTTGTGTAACCAAGGTTCAACTGAGCTTGCTCCAGTTGCGCCTGTGCGCTATCGAGACTCGCCTGCTCTTGTTCGACAGAGGCCTGCCGTATCAAGAGCTGTGGGCCGGCGTTCTTTTCGCACTGGACGAGTCTGCCTTGCGCCTCATCGAGCTGCGCCTTCCGTCCGTCAACCATCTGCTCCGAGGCCAGCAGCGCGGCTTTGGCCGCCTGCAGGCCTGCTGCCTGCTGCTTCGCCGCCGAGTCGTATTGATCGAAATCACTCTTCGATATTTCCTGCTTTACAACAAGCAGACGATACCGCTCAACGTCGCTCTGCGCGCGCGCGTTTGCGGCTTCCTGCTGCTGCACCTGGGCCTCCGCTTGATCGCGACCGCGCTCAGCCGCGGCAACCGCAGCCCGAGCGGACTCCACCTCGGCGTGGGCAGAGAGGATGTTCGTCGAGTTTTGCACTTCAGTGATCGGCACACTGGGGCGTTCTTCCAACAGCCCGCTCTGTGCCTGACCTAACTGCGCCTGCGCCTGGTCCAGCCTGACCTTATTGTCGCTGGGATCAAGATCGACCAGCGGATCGCCGACATGGACAACCTGGTTATTGTCAACGTAGACCTTCAGTATGGTCCCATCCACGCGGGTTCCAATCGGGCTCAGATTGGCGTCGATCTGGGCATCGTCGGTCTCCTCGAACTGGCGTGCGTGCAGCCAATACAGAAGTGCGCCAAGCGCCACAACCGCCAGCACAATGCAAAAGATGATCACATTGCGCTTTCGTCTGCCGCTCTGTGCAGCCTGCTTATCAGATTGGTTTGTGTCCTGTTCCTGTTGATTTTGCTCTGCGCTCATTCGAAGCTCCTCGTGATGCCGTCCTGCGTAATCAGTGTTGCTCGCTCGGGAAGAGAATGGCCACTTCCGTCTCCGCATCCCCGATTGCGCGAGCCAGGCTTAGCCGGGCGAGATTCCACGCGAAGAGGCTGGAGATGTAGTCGTTTTCGGCGCTGGCTTCCTGCTGTTGCGACTGAACGACCTCGACCGTGTTGGTTATGCCAGCCTCGAAGCGATCTCTCGACTGGGTCAGGGTTTCCTCAGCGTACTGGCGGTTCGATTCCGCGAGCTTGACCTGGCCCGCGGCCACGCGAAGCTGAATCAAGACGTTCCGCACATCCTGTTCGACCCTCGCTTTCTGGTCGTCGTATTCGGCCTGCCGCTGGCGCAGAGTCGCTTGCGCCTGTCGGATATCTCCACTGATTCTGCCGCCATCGAAGATGGGAATATTGATCGTTCCTTGAGCGGCAAAATTACCATGCGACTCGTTCGGATGCGTGCCGCTGACCCCGTAATATCCGTTGAAAGAGACCGAAGGCAGCCGTTCGCTGCGAGCAGCCGAGAGAGCGCGTTCGGCAGCGGTCCGCTGCTCCTCCGCGGAGCGCAAATCCCAGCGATGCCCGAAGGCGGATTGCAGAGCATCCGCTTCTTCAACGGTCGCGAACTCCTTGGATTCCAGCGGTTCAGTGAAAACGATGTCGGTATCCAGGGGAAGGCCGATTAACCGTGCGAAAGCGATCTTTTGCTGTTCATAGTCTCCCTCAAGAGAGAGCAGCCGCTCCTGTTCCACTTGCAGTTGCACCAGGCTTCGCGTCAGATCGACGCGGGTATTGGTTCCCGCAGCCAACTGGGTATTCGCCCGGTCGTAGATCGCCTGCGCGTACTCAACCTGACGGCGCTGCGACTCAATTCGCGCAGCGGCGGAGATAGCCTGCAGATAAGAACCGCCCACTGCAAGCACGACTAGCTCGCGTGCATCGCGTGCGCTCATTTGCGTGGCGCGATCCACCGCATTTGCGGCCTGCACATTGCGGAAATTGGTGAGGCTCAAGGCGCTCCAGTTGAAGTTCGCTTGCGCCTGCACGTACTGAAACGGGCCAATGACCGCAGGAATGGCCGGGGATATGGCATTGAACCCGTAACTGGCGAGGTTGAGCTGCATCACACTTTCGCCGGCGCTCGCGCCGATCTGCGGAAACATCTGGCTGAGCACCTGCATCCGCTGCGCGCGCACCGTGGAAGAAACGGCATCGGAAGTGATCACGCCGAGGTTAGTCTGTAACCCCCTCTTAACCGCATCGGCCATTGAAAGCCGTAAAGGGCCGCTCGCGACCGGCGTTCCGGGAACGCTGCCCTCGTAATTTCCGACAACCATTACGGATGGTTGAAGCACGCTGGCGCCCGCAGGTAGGGTTATCTGTTGGGTGCTGATCTGACCAATCGACTGTGCGCCGCGCCCCGAAGTGGGCAGGGGCAGAGCCTGTGGAGCCTGCCCTACCGCAGCCTGCTGGAAAAGAGCCACGCCGCCAGACAGTGTCAAGGGGAGCAGTAGACAAGCGGCTCTGGCGTTCGCTTTCACAAATCCCCGCGTTTCATTAATGTGCTGCATGCTGCTCCGTATGCCTTGGATCATTGGCTTTGAGAAAAAACGACAGAAACAGCATCACGACGGATGCCGTTCCCATCAGGTAATAGGCGTCGATATAGGAAAGCGTCGATGCCTGCGCGAAGACAAGCTGAGAAAGCCGGGTGAGAGCGCCTGGCTGGGCATCTGCCATTCCTACACCGGCGCTCTGCATGTGTAAGGCATAGGTAAGGCCCTGAATCTGGCTGGTGAAGTCGGTGTTTCCGATCCCAGTATGGTCAGACATGCGGGTTAGGTGGAATTGCGTCCTCCGGGCAATCACCGTTAGCACCAAGGAAGTGCCGATGCCGCTTCCAATGTTGCGCATGAAGTTCGTCAGGCCGGAAATCGAGTCGCTGCGGTCCTTCGGCACCCCAATATAGGAAGCCGTGATCGCCGGAACGAAGATGAAACCAACGGGAACAAACTGAGCCACCATCACCATGGCAGCGGTGCCGATGTCGATCTGCATGGACATGACGTGCGCGGACCAGAACATGGCGAGCGCGGACCCCAGCCACCCGAAAGCAATGAGGTATTTTGCCGAAACGAAAGACGTGAGCACGCCCACCAACGGTATGGTGATGAGCATGATTCCAGCTCCGGCAGAAACCACGAGACCGGCCTTTTGCGCCGTGTATCCCATATAAATCTGCAGAAACTGGGGCATCACCACGCTGACCGAAAAGGAGACGATTCCGGCGAGAAACATGATGATGCAGGAACCGGCGAAGTTGATGTGCTTGAACAATCGCACGTCGACGATCGGCTCCTTGTCGTCCCATTCCCACAGCACCAGGAAAGCCAGACAAACCACTGCGATTACGGCCAGGACCACAATGAAGTGGGAGGAGAACCAGTCATCCTCCTGCCCCTTGTCGAGCATGATCTGGAGCGCTCCGACGCCCAGTACCAGCATCGATAGGCCGATCGTATCCAGCCGCATCTGGCCTGCCTTTACTCGTCTCAGGAATGGAGGATCTTCCACGAGTTGCGATATCAGCGTAAGCGCGACGACGCCCACCGGCAGGTTGATGAGGAAGATCCATCGCCACGAATAGCTATCGGTGATCAATCCGCCGAGGGTGGGCCCAAGCGCAGGCGCCACGATGACGGTGAGACCAAAGATCGCGAAAGCCATTCCTCGCAACCTGGGTGGAAAGGAATCGGCCATGATGGCCTGGGCCATCGGCTGCAGACCGCCCCCAGCGGCGCCCTGGATCACGCGGGCGAAAAGCAGAAAACCGAAGCTGGGAGCGATGCCGCACATGAAGGACGCAATACTGAAAAGCGTAATACAGATCAGAAAGAACCGCTTGCGCCCTAGAATGCTGGTCAGCCAACCGGTTATAGGGAGAACGATCGCATTCGACACAAGGTAGGTGGTCAACACCCAGGTTCCCTGATCCATGCTGGCGCCAAGATTTCCGGCAATGTGAGGTAGCGCAACGTTGGCAATGCTCGTATCGAGCACTTCCATAAAAGCCGCTACGGCAACCACAACGGCGATCAACCAGGGATTGAACTTCGGTCGCCACTCCGGGACTGCTTTCTCATTTGCCAAAAAGCACCATCCTGCCTAAAAAATGCTATGGTCATGACCGTGAAGGTCAGTCGTCCCGAAGGTCTGGGAGTGATTGCCGGTCGTGAACTGTAGCTCAATCCGGTCGGTAGACGAGTGAGGTATAACGACCTGTAGCGTAGCGTCATGCGCCGCGGACGTTATTCCGAAGGCGCTCAGTTGAGCTGCAGCGTTTTGGCTGTAGTTCGCTTCTCCATGTCCCCAGCATGAATAACCGCACCACAAAACCTCATCTCGAACAAATGAAAGCAGTTAATAACAGGCATCAGGAAAACTTCCGTTTTACATCTTCTTTGCGGTACAGTTGCGCCGCAAAGAACCTTGCAATTGGTGTTTGTGATATCCCAACGGCCACTGGGCACAAAATGGGCCGAAGTGTGTAAGCGCCCGGCGCCGGTGCGCCGGATACGAGGTATACAGTTCGCGCGGCACTACCAACAGAACAGAGGTCAAGCTGCACGTGGTCTGAACATGAGACTTCCTTCCGATACAACTCAAAGTCGCAGACTTACTCATCTTTGCGTCCTCCGTTGAAGACTTCAATCTGTGCGCACAACATATGCAGGCGTTTTGTAAGTCTCCGCAATTTAAAGAAGTTTATATGGCAGTCAATGCAATTGTCAACATTGTATGTCATAAAATTCTCAACCTTCCATAAGATTTGCTGACTGTCCTGTTTTTTTGACTGGAGTGCCGGCACCTATTGTGCCTTTGCAGTGAGCGAGACTGGAATGAAAGGAGCCTGGAATGGCACGAGGAAGGAAACAGACACCGGAGTTGATTGTAGGATTGTTGCGCCAAATCGAGGTAGGTACGGCGAACAGAAAGACGGTGCCAATAGCCTGCAAGGAAGCCGGGCCTGCGGAGCAAACGTACTACCTGTATGGACTGGTCTTCTTTTGCAAGCGTAGAAGTTCTGACGGACACAAGACGGTTCGCGTAAATGTATCCGTCAATAAGGGCGAAGGCGTTGGCAGGGACAACAACATCCTCATCGTTGCCTGCAGCAACGCTCTGAGCCAGGGGTTTAGAAGCCAAGAATCGAGCGAAGCCTCATCGACTCATTTTCAGTTGCACGCTCTCCACCAACCGTCAACACGGTCATGAATTGCAGCCATGATTCTTGCGTACGGACACCGAGCCTCTGCTGAGCGCGAGAGCCAATCCAGCATGGCGGTCTGGCTTGCGCTGACTAAGGTGGGAGCAGTGGTTATGCACGTCACAATGTGCTACCATTGGCATTCGGTATAATGTAGACTCACGAAAGGTACGGAATAGAGTGACAATAAGTTTTCAGTCCCGGAAGCAGCAGTTTGTACGTGACGCGATCTACGATGCTGCAATCGGCTTGTTCGCAGAGAAAGGCTTCGACGAGGTTACGGTCGAAGAAATAGCCCGCGCCGCCGGGGTTTCAACGCGCACTTTCTTCCGCTATTATGTGACTAAAGACGATTTGCTCGCGCAGAGTACGCTCAACTATGGTGCAGTCCTCATGGAGAGAATTGCAGCTTGCCCCACAGGTCTCACTCTTCTTGAGACCATGCATGAGGCAGTTTTGTCGGGTGTCATGTTCGCTGGCGCACAACCGCGCGGACGCCAGGTCATTCAAATCGCTACACGCAGCGCGTCCGCAAGAAAAGCACATTTCTCGCGGTTGATGGAAATCGAGGATCGGCTGGCGGATGCATTCGCGTCGCGCCTGAACATCGCTTCCAGGGATTCTATGAAGCCGCGGCTGCTTGCCGCCCTAACCTTGGCGGCCTCGAACCTCGCGATTAGTTCGTGGTCTTCGGGAGAAAACAGGGATCTCCCGGCCGCGTCGAAGCAGGTGTTTCACTACCTTACGCGTATCCTGTGTGAAACGACAGAGCTGACCTCGAGCCCCACGGTGAAGACTAGCGGTCGGAGAACACCTGCTTCGCCGCGTTCAGGTCTATCCTCGAAGAAGAGCTGATCTGGTAACCAGCATGGCGCATATCCGCAAGCTGGCCGAGTGGGTGGACCGGGACTACCCCCGGCGGCAACCAGCCCGCTGGAAGGCCTGGAGGAATGCTTCACCATCAACCATCTGGGCGCGCTGCCCTCGCTGTCCCGCTGCCTGGTCACCACCAAGAGAGCCACAACGCCGGAGTATACACCAGGCCCACCGCGTCACCCACTGGCGGAGCGGGGAAATGGCCGGCGTTGGATAGCATCGGCCATTTTCCGAACAGACAGCAGGTTCAACAAGATCATGGGCTATCGCTCCCCGCGGAACATAGTCGATCATGCCGTCGAGACGCATGATCGACTATGTTCTTATTTGGTTGCGGAAAACTCGCCCTCAACGCCAAAATCAGGAACCGCGGTAGTCCCTGAAATTTTGTTGGATGCATCAATCACGCCGTCATACGTTATGGTCAGTGGGGTCCCATTATATTCACTCTTGAAACTCCACTTGATTTTCTTCCCGTCAACCTTTCCCGTCAGGTCGTACTTACCCTGATCGGTATCACAATTGCCAGTCAGGTCATTTCCAGCTTGAACGAAAGTGCATGTGATATCGCTTTCGTTTCCTGCTATATCGCTATGGACCTTCCACTTGCCATTAACTGAAGGAGCATCTGTTGCACTTGCAATTGCTACAGACGTCATGAACATGATGAATACGATAGCTGCAACCGTCTTTTTCATCTTCCTCGCCTTTCCGTCTTGGATTGACATCCTGTGCCACGCGATCGAGTATATTTGACACTTGATGCCATGTCAAGGCGAACTCTCTTCCAATACAAGATGAGCCTGAAGGCGGGATCTGATTCCAATACAAGATGAGCCTGAAGGGGCGGTCATGCTGGGATGTGAACATCCGCATGGACGAC
>PLOG01000019.1 GCA_003142935.1 Acidobacteriaceae bacterium | reverse complement strand
CCATGGGTGTGCTTGCGACCGCGCTGGGAATCTTGACGATCTCCGGTTACGTCCGGCTTTGGCATGTGTATGTGTTTGCCTTTGTCTTTGGCGCTGCCGCGGCACTGGATGCGCCGGTGCGGCAAACGTTCGTTGGGGAAATGGTGGGCGACGAACACCTGCCCAATGCAGTCGCACTCAACTCGACCTCGTTCTTCGCCGCTCAGATGATCGGCCCGGCCGTGGCCGGTCTGGTCATCGCACAAATCGGGACAGGCTGGGCATTTCTCCTGAATGGGTTGTCCTTCGGCGCCGTTCTGCTCTCCATGTACCTGCTGCGCATCCAGGAACTCAGGACAAGCGCGAGAGCCTCCCGCGGATCGGGTGGCTTCATCGAAGGGCTTCGTTATGTATGGGCCAGGCCGGACCTCCGATCCATCCTGGTCATGCTCTTTCTGATCGGCACATTCGGCTTTAATTTCCCGGTATTCATCTCCACCATGGCGGTGAACGTTTTCCATACCGATGCGCGCGGATTCGGTTTGCTGTCGTCGATCATGGCGATCGGCACGATGTGCGCAGCGCTTCTGGCGGCCGGAGGCGGCAAGCCGAAGTTTGGAAGGCTGCTGCTCGGTACCGGAGTCTTTGGAATCGGCTGCGCGCTTGCCGCGCTCTCTCCTGGATACTGGTGGTTCGCAGCGGCCCTCGCGGTGATCGGAGTGGCGGCCCTCACCTTCACGATAGCGACAAACAGCATGATGCAGCTTTCGACCAAGCCGGCCATGCGCGGTCGGGTGATGGCGCTTCGGGTGGGTGTAGGGCTGGGAGGAACAGTGATTGGGGCTCCCATTGAAGGATGGGTAGCCAATCAATTCGGCCCGAGGTGGACGCTCGGCATGGCTGCTGTTTCTGGGTTTCTCGCAGCCCTTGTCGCAGCCCTGATGATGGCGAGACCTGTCGCTGCCATCGAAAATTGAGAGTCCATCGATGCGTCGTCTGATTCTGATCTGCCTTCTCTGGGCTGGCCTGCACTTCTACGTTGTCTCGCGGCTGCTCTCGATCCCGTTCATCGCACAGCACGTTCCGGCATGGATGTTGATTCCGGTGGTGATCCTGCTTGGAGCAAGTTACATCGTCTCGCTGTTGCTAGAGCACTACGGACCTGACGGTCTCTCTGGTCTCTCGCACGCTTTTGAGATCGTGGGTTCCTACTGGGTGGGAGCATTTTTCCTGCTCTTTTCGACTTTCCTCGTCTTCGATCTCTGCACCGGTTTTGGCCTGTGGTTGCGTCCGCAGTTGCCTGTGCTACGCACGTTAGCGTTTATCATCGCGCTGTTAGCGACGATCTTAGCCTTAGTCCAGGCGCGGCGTCCTCCAGAGGTGATGGAGTACGAGGTCACGCTCGATGGACGTATCGCTCCGGGCAAAGCCATCCTTTTCCTGGCGGCTTGAAGGTGATTGACTGGAGGCATGAACCAGTCAGTGATTTCTTCTCCTATCGTTCGGCGGCGGCGCAGTTCTGCTGAGGTCGCGGCTTTGCTTTCCACCTTTGAGCGGAGCGGGCAGAGCATGAGCGACTTTTGCCGACAGCGCCAGATGTCGGTCTCAAGCTTTTCCAGTCTGCATCGCCGTTATGCGGGCAAGCATTCATCCGCGAAGGCATCGCCGGCGGCCGCGCAGGATGCGCCCAGCGCTGCAGTCTTTCTTCCCGTGAAGATTGTAGAGGGCCGTCCCGTGGCCGCGGTTGTGACGAAGAGTTCCTTGCTGTATGTTGAAATTCCCGGCGGCATCCGCATCGCCGTGGAGCGGGACTTCGATGACCTCACGCTGCGGCGGCTTGTCGCCGCGCTTGGCAAGGAGTAGCGCAATGTTCGGCCTGGGCGCGGCCACGCGCATCTTTGTAGCCACCGGAGCAACCGATATGCGGCTCTCCTTCGATGGGCTCCACAGTCTGGTCATTGGCCAGATCAAGCAATCGCCGCAGAGCGGTCATCTGTTTCTCTTTGCCAACAAGCGAAAAGACCGCATGAAGATTTACTTTTACGATGGATCGAGCGCGTGGGTTTGCGCGCGTCGCATGGAACAGGGGCGCATGCGCTGGCCCAGTTCCGAAGATGGCCACGTGCAACTGACACAGGCGGAGTTCGCGATGCTTATCGGGGGCATCGATTTGGCCGATACCAGGAAGCGAAAGTGGCTGCGCCAGCCTCTCGTAGAGGTCAGTGATATATCGCAGAAAGTAGCATAAACAAAGGCGATTAGAGATTTTTCCACATCATGTTTTGAGATAATGGACGCAGATGAACCCCGCTTCCATGTCGCCTCTTCCCGCAGTGCTTGACCCGGTCGTGGCGGCAATCATGGAGCAGTTGAAAGAGCAGGTGGAGGCCAAGCGGCAAGTCATTGCGGAGAAGGATCAAGCTATCTCGGCGAAGGACCAGGCCATCGCGAAAAGGGATCAAGCACTGTTCGCGGCAGAGGCCATCATCGAACAGTTGAAGGAAGCGTTACGCCTGGAGCGCATCCGGAAGTACGGCAAGCAAAGCGAGAAGTTATCTGATCTGCAGTTGGAATTGCTCGCTGGCGAGCCTGGTGTGTCCAGTGAAGAGGTCGCTGGCGAAGTGGAGCGCGGGCCTCTGCCGGATGCTTCCGCAAGCACACTGCCGGACAATACACCTGCTGCAACGCCGTCGAGCACCCGTCACAAGCATCCCGGTCGCAATGAGCTTCCCAGCCATCTGGAGCGCGTGGAGAAGATCATCGCTTGCGCGCCCGAGCAATGCGCTTGCGGCAAGTGCGGCAAAGAGAAAAAGGTTATCGGCTACGAGCGGACTGAAGTGTTGTCCATGAAGCCGGCCGAGTACTATGTGACCGTGCTTTTGCGCGAGAAGCGCGCCTGTGCCAAGTGCGAAGAATGTGGCGTGACCACGGCCGCGGTGCTTGCGCGCATCGCGCCGAAATCGATCTTCGCCGATGAGACCATCATCGAATTCATCATCCGCAAATATGCCGACAGCTTGCCCTTGTTTCGTCAGCAGGCCATGCTGCGGCGCGATGCCGGTATGGATGTGGCGCTGAGCACCATCAACGATGCGGTGCTGCGTGTAGGCGAACTTCTGATCCCCGTCGTTGATGGGATGAAGCGCGACCTGCTGACTGGAGGCTACATCCAGGCCGACGAAACTTACTGCGGAGTACAGACGCCGGACAAGAAAGGCGAGAATCACAGAGCTTGGTTCTGGCAGTACAGTGCGCCCGGCAAGGGCGTGATCTTCGATTTCGAAATGACGCGCGCTAGAGAAGTGCCCCAAAAGTTCTTCAAGAACTATAGCGGGATTCTTCACACCGACGGCTATGCAGCGTACGAAAAAGATGTCGGCAACAAGGATGTAATGCGCGCATGCTGTTGGGCTCATGCGCGAAGGCGCTTTATCGATGCCCTCAAAGTGCAGACCAAAGGCCACGTTGCGGACAGCAAAGTGGAACGCGCGGTCGCGCTTATGGACGGCCTGTTTGCCATCGATCGCGAGGCTCGCGAACAAAACCTGTCGCTCGAAGACCGCCATGCATTGCGGCAAGAACGCGCGCCTGCGTTGCTCGACGAGTTGAAGCCGCTGCTGCTGGAGATGCTGGCTTCGCGGACATATCTGAAGAAATCCGTCGCCGGTCAGGCCATTGCCTATACGCTGAAACGTTGGCAGAAGCTGACACACTTCCTGGAGCATCCGGTGATCGAGCTAAGTACCAATTGGGCGGAGAATTCAATGCGGCCCATAGCAATCGGAAGGCGCAACTGGTTGCAGATCGGCAGCAAGGAAGCTGGTCCCAAGATAGCGGCTATTTTCTCCATCATGGAAAGCTGCCGCAAGCTGGGCGTGCCCGTCCGCCAGTACTTGGCCGCCGTGCTGCCTGGTCTGGCCGACCGCTCCATCCAGAATTTGGCAGACCTCACACCGGTCGCCTACGCCGCCAAGATGGCAAAGTAGCCTACCTTCGCACACCCCGAACCCGTCAACCATGGCGTTGATCGGAGGCGTACCATTGAAGAACGACAACTGCTGCGCGCCATGCGTGGCATCGTCGGTAGGATCGAGATCGATGGTAACGCGCCGAGTATGTCCGCCAAGACGCTTGCCGTGACGTTCGATCACGCGACTGGCCAGTTCCATGCCCATGCGATAAAGAGCGTGCGGACCAGCCGCGTTCTCGAAACGCGACAGCGTGGGCTGCGAGGCCAGATCGCGACCAGACAGCGGATCGCGGCCTACGAGCAACTTGTGGATAGGATCCGCTTCCAGTCGCGCCGCATCGTTGGCATCCGGGTAGCCGCAGGCCAGGCCATGAATACGCTGCCGCAGCAACTCCACCAAGCGGTGCTCGACCTTGCCCGCCTGACGCCGGTCAGGCAGACAAGCAGCCATCGACTCGATCAGGCCATAACACCGATTGGCAGCCTGCAACAACACCGCGCCGCCATCGCTGGAACCTTGCCGCTGGTCAAAGGCCAACACCAAAGGCCGCTGGTACAAATCGCTGAACAACAAACACTGTGTCGAGGTAGAATCAGGCAAGCGAAAGCCTCTCTTGATGCCATAAACACTGTCTTGACAACATGTTTGTAGCACAAATGGCTTTCGCTTTTTAAGCCTTCACGCATAATCCGGGCTA
>PLOG01000176.1 GCA_003142935.1 Acidobacteriaceae bacterium | reverse complement strand
AATCTTGGAAATCGATGAAGCCGATTCCCACATTTCCACCGCCACAACTACGACGAGGATGAATTTAATCCTCAAAAACCGGCCGGTTAAGAGATACGCAATCTGAGGGCAAGGTCAATTCGCATATGAAGGCGACCAATCGATCATTCAGGAAGAAGGCCCGAAGGGACGGCGATGGTACACAAAGTTTGATTCGAACATCAGAGCTCTAGAGGACTACGCGGTTGTCACCAGGCTTCTGGACTCCCGGACCGGTCAATTCGTTGTTATTGTGGCCGGAATCGAGTCTTATGGCACGCAGGCTGCCGGTGAGTTCGTTAGTACTCCGGAGGACCTTCAGGCCGGCCTCCAGTCGGTCTCCCCCGACTGGGATAAGAGGAACGTGCAGATCGTTCTGCGGACCCCGGTCACTGACAACCTACCCGGTCCTCCTCAGGTTGTAGCGAGCTACGTTTGGTAAAGCTGTATCCACATGCCGCCGTCCCTTCTGCAGAGTGATGCCAAGTTCGAGCAGCAAGCCACGTATCTGGTTGACGATGGACGTGCGACGCATGACCCAGCGTTCACGC
Organism: Acidobacteriaceae bacterium; assembly: GCA_003142935.1. Lineage (GTDB taxonomy): Bacteria > Acidobacteriota > Terriglobia > Terriglobales > Acidobacteriaceae > Telmatobacter. Next base: position 17,686 of record PLOG01000176.1, on the reverse strand, counting down.
ACCCTGTGCAGCGATTGCATTTCCGTGCTCACCGAAAAGCACTTGAGAAGCGTACGGATACTCTGCCGGATACCGGTTGGCACAGAATAAACAGACGGCGGGATGCCCAGATTGCGAAACAGCACGGATTGCACATCAGCGAGGTGTACCATATCCTTCGATGCCGCAACCGATCGTTGCCGCCAAGTGCAATTGAAGAATTGGTCATTGACGACCCGGAAGACATCGCGCTATCGAAGGAAGTTCTGCATCTGAACTGAGCCGTTTCGGGTAGAACTTGAGAACGAGCGCATAAGGGCTCATGAGATGATCCTGTTCGAGTTGACTTTGTTGCGCTTGGGCGTTGAATCCGGCCAGTTTCCGGCGCCCGGCTTCATCATGAAGCGGGCGCTCCAGCGGTTGAAGAATCCGCGGCGACCCCAGAAGTGTCGCTACCTTCAACACCTCCGGTACGAAGTGGATTATTTGGCTTGATGGAATTGAGTTTCGGGATCGCTAACAGACAGTGGTCGGTAACTGGGAGAGAAGCAAGTATTCCGGCGCTGAACTGCGGTCGACGGTATGGACTATTCTGGACGTTCAGGTTTGAGACCCTGCATGCACGACGATCCACAACTCGACCAAGCCCGGCGCCGGCGTATGCGATATGCCGAACGTAAGCTCCGTGAGGCGCAGCGGCGACTGTCTCGGGCCGAACGAAGCATCCTCCATTGGTCCCGGATACTTGCCGACCTTAGGCATGAGCGAACTCGCGCCGTCCAACATCCGCTATGGCCGGAGGAGGTGGACAAAACGGAGGACTGAGCTGAGGTGGGGAGGGCATCCTGGTCGGCGCGGTCTGGGGTATACTGGCTCGCAGACGAAAGGCAAAACGGAGATTCCGGAGAACTGGTCCGCATGAGCGAGTTTTGAAATTGCGCGACCGGGACACCCTTGGTGTTGTCGAACAAGAAAGGAAAGAATGCAATATCGCCAACTGGGCCAAGGCCCTCTCAAAGTTTCTGAATTGAGCTTCGGCACTTGGCTCACCGTCGCCGGCGGAATCGGACACGAACAAGCCATCCGCTGCATTCATGCCGCCTTGGACCACGGCATCACTCTCTTCGATACTGCCAACCAATATGGCGCCGGAGAAGCGGAACGAGTCCTCGGCGAGGCATTGCGCGGCCACCCACGCCACAGCTACATGATCGCCACCAAGCTGTATTTCCCTGTCGGCGACGAACCCGATCATGGCCTCTCTGCGCCGCAAATCGAGAAACAACTCGATCGCTCGCTGCAACGCCTGGGCGTCGACGTGATCGACCTTTATCAGTGCCACCGCTACGACAAAGAAACCCCGCTCGAAGAAACCCTCGCCGCACTCGACCGCGCCGTGAAGTCAGGTAAGGTGCGCGCTATCGGCTTCAGCGAGTGGACCGCAGACCAGATTGACGCCGCGGCCGCGATAGCCGGCAATCACAACCTGATTTCCTTATCATCCAGCCAGCCGCAGTACTCCATGCTGTGGCGCAAACCCGAGTCCGCGGTCTTCGCGGCTTGCGCGCGCCACTCGATCGGCAACCTCGCGTTTTCACCCTTGGCCCACGGCGTACTCACTGGAAAATACAAGCCAGGCCAACCGCCCCCGCCCGGAAGCCGCGCCGCCAGCGAGCAAATGAACGTCTTCATGGAATCGGCCGGCCGACATTACCGCTCCGACTTCTTGCTTGAAGCAGTCGAACAACTCAGGCCGATAGCGGCAGACCTCGGCCTTACCATGCCGCAAATGGCGCTCGCCTGGGTCCTGCGCAGGCATGAAGTCGCTTCGGCCATCATCGGCGCATCGCGGCCAGAGCAGATCGCCGACAACGTGCGCGCCATAGGCGTCACCTTACCCCCTGAAGCACTGGAGCGCATCGACGATGCGATTGGCGAAGTCGCGGTTCAGGCGTAAGTAGCCGCCAAGCGACTTCGAGCCGGATCAGTCATTGAGTGGGCGCGGCTGGCAGAGGGTCTCTCGCCCATTGCCGCACAGCCTCCGGCTTGATCGGCTGTCCATCGGCCTCGCTCGCGGCAAGTTGCACAGCCAGGCTGCCGATAGTGGTACTCTCCGTTTCGCCAATTTCGACAGGCAGCCCGGTGCGCTCTTTCGTCAACCGCACCAGCAGCTTGTTGCGGTTTGCTCCGCCCAGCATGTGGATGGAAGTAAACCTGCGCCCAAGCATTTTCTCCAGGCGGGCGATTGCAAATTACTTTTCCGGAATGTATATAAGCTCAATCCCTTTGCCATTCCGTGGGTCCTTATTGCGAGAGTACTGACGGCTGATGTCGCTATCCCAATGCTCGAAGACACCAAGGCTCGCTACCGGGCTGCCGTTTTGCCTATACGCTGTGCCGGATGGCGGATGATCAGCCAACGCTTCCTCCTGCAAATAGTCGTCAGCATTCTCGCGGATCATGATTCTTGGGTGATGATCCTTATCGAGATTGTTCTTGGTCTGTGAGTAGAGGATATCCAGACCTACTGAGTCGAGCGCTACACCATCTTGCGAAGCCAGGATACTTGATGGCCAGTCGGTATTGGAGTACGGCTCGACGCGGTTGTTAAAAGGGGGATTCGGAAAATGCAGCGGATAGGACTGATGTCTGCGCGCGCAATAGAGCCCGTCGAGAATATATAGGATTGTCTTGGCTCCGAGATTTGGCGAAGCGGCAAGATCCACGATCGGGGAATAAGCATGCGGAGTGCCGTGCAGATTTGTATTGATTGCATCGTGCAATTCCGGCGTTCCCTTAATAGAACCGAATTGGTTCTTCCCAGTCATCGTCACTCCGGTCTGGCCCTCGTCCCCGCCCTCCGCGCTCGCGTAGGGATAAGAGTGCGCTTTGAGCAGCGCCACGTTGACCAGGTAGGTTGCATCCATTATCTGTTTCGGAATTAACTTGGCATCATGATACTCATCTTGGTGCAGGGAGTAGCTAACGCCTTCCACCCATTGCGCCTGTTCTAGTCCGTGGTAGTCGCCATAACCGGGATTGATTGGCTGCGGACTGGCGGGAGCATCCCACTGCACAAAGCGAACATCCCGATTTTCACTCCAAATCTTGGTGAGCATTGCCGGATAGATGTCGCGGCGCGCATCATAGACGATAATGTCAGAGGGCCGCACGTGTGCATGATTCACTAGTTGGCGCACCATTGCCAAGGCTACCTGCGGGGAAACATTGACGATATTGCCAGGACCAGCGGCACTGCTGTTGTTCAGGTTCACCTTGACGGCGACCGCTTCACCCGGCTCGTAACCTCGATGCTGCAGTCCGCGAGCGCGAAGATTGTAATAGCTAAAGATCTTCTTCCAAGCTTGGTCGTCGGTGGCAGAACTGGTCAGTGCACGCAACGCGCTCGAGAGCATTTCATCAACTCGAGTTTGATCGGTGCTTTTGTCCATCCACCATTGATCGGCTGTGGATTCGATGTGACCGCTCCAGTGCGCCGCCTTCGGGTCGCGCACCCAGGTGACACGACCGGGAAAAGTCCCTCGCGCCTCGCCCATTGGGACATTGTGGGTCCTCGGTGCAAAGTCGTATCGGGTGGCAATCTCTGCGGCCGCAATTCCCTTAGCCCGAATTAACCAATACGCTGAAATTGTGATTGACAAAATGAGCAATGCGATCGCCGCAAGACGGTACCGGTACAAGAAGCGCCGCAGGCGAATCATCGAAAAGAGTCCAGCTGTCGACCCGCAGGCCCAAAGGACAAAAGCACTGGCGAGCGGAAAGGCTGCCCGCTGGCAGGGATAGCTCGCACGACTTGGCTTTGGAATGACCCGTAACAAAAACCAGAGAAGTGCGACAGACCCCAGTATGAGGGCAGAGATCCGACTGCTTTTGCGAAGCTTCTCTGTTACCGCCGAATCGAATATCTTGAGCATTCTCGCGTTCCTTTCAATAGACCGGTCCGGCCGCCGCAGAGCTTTAGGGTTTTCCGGCAGGAGTTTCAAAAGCACATCTGCCAGATGCATTAAGTCGCGTTATCGTCCACGTGCGCGGATTCCTGATCTCGCACAAACTGGCTTCCGAAGACTCGGAAACTGCCAACTTGAGACAAACGGAAGGCTCTTGAGGTGGATTCACGGGGAACCCGCACGCGGAAGAAATCTGCACCATCGACATCCACAAGAGTGAGGGCTGGCCGCTGGTCTGCCTTTTCAACCGCGATTTCAATATTGCTCATTTCAAGATTTCTAACGTGGCGAATGAAGAAGCCAGTTGCCGGGAGGGTGCCAAACATGGTTGGCTCTGGATACTCCCCTTCGGCTTCTGGCACGTGGAACTTCGCTCCAGGATCGTCTGCTCCACCGATCTGATGGAGATAGACATCGCTGATTTTTACGTCCTCGATCGGGTGCCCCGGCACGCCACTGAGTATGGAGGGAAGCTGGACTGCACCATAACTTGTGACATTGCTGATTATGACCCGCTTCAATGTTCCTACACTCGCGCCTACAGGGCCCCGCATGCGACTCCCGAGGCGCAAAAACATTGGTGAGTTCAGAGTTCCACGCATTGTGACGCCCACAAAAGTAATGTCTTCACAGAGAGCCCCATCAACCGTTTCCAGAGCAAACCCTCGTGAATGTTCGAAGACGCAGTTTGAAATTGTCACATTTCGGAAGCCGCCATTTGACTCAGTCCCGCATTTGATGCGCCCGGTTGCATCGGGTGAAAAGGCGTCCGGCATTCTCTTCCATGTGCCATTCAACACAGATCCGACTTCATAACTTCCGGTCACGAAGCAGTTCGTAATCGTGAGGTTCTCCGTGGGACGGGCATAGCCAAGAGCGTATGAACTCTTCGGACAGATACCATCGTCATATGGCGAGTTCACGGTGCAGTTGGAAACTCGCACATTTCTGCAGCAATCGATGTCCATGCCGTCGCGGTTGGTGTCGATCTTGAGGTTGTCAATCGTCAGGTTGTCAACGCCGGTGGCGAGAATGCCGAACCAGCCCGCCTCCAGGATCGAGAAATCACGCAGGATTACGTTGTGGCAATTCTTAAGAGCGATGGCTTTGTTGCCCACGCCCGGTTTACTCGAAGCTGGTAAATTCTTATCGCTGAGATGATTCCGGGTCAGCCCTTTTCCCCAAATCAGGCCAGAGCCAACAATCGAAAAATCGTGGATACCCTCGCCCCAGATGAGGCTATTGTGCCAATGATTGTGACCATAATCCTGGTACGGCTCCCATTCTCCCTGGGGTTCGGCAGTGTCATAGCCCCCGCCGATGGTGCCTTCGAGTGGCGTCGAGGCCGCGAGTATCGTTGCGCCCTGGTCAAGAAACAAAGAGATGTGGCTCTTGAGGCGAATTGAGTAGCTGGCGTAGATCCCAGCAGGAAAGTACACGGTGCCACCACCGGCCGCCGCAGCGGCATCGATTGCCCGGTTGATCGCAGGACTATCAATAGCGCGGCCGTCTCCAAGCGCCCCAAACGATCTGACATTCACAATCCCGAATTCTGCGAGGTCCGATTGATTGCGATTGGCGGCGGGCTTCTCCGCCATCGCCGGCAATCCGGCCAGAGCAGCACCCTGTACAGCAATAGAAAGCAATTGTCTTCGATCAAACATGTCCCTATCCTCTCGTGCTGGCAAATGAGCGCCCGTGGTCATGATTTCGCCGCGGCTCGGAGAACACGATTTTCCATATCAATCAGAAGGAGCCGCCTTGACGATTTCACATCGTACAAAAACCAATTTTTTAAGTACTTCGCGCTCTACAGAACTATTTAGCAATCGCGGAAGAGGCTAGGCAAGTTCTGTGCAGGTCATCACATTGTTCGAAATATGTTCCGAACGTCGCATTATCGGGAAATCCGGATGCGGAAAGGACAGCAAGTGCATCGCAACGAAGGGAAGATCGGATTGGGCTGCGAGATTCGCGCAGAATGACCAACCCAAACCGTGTGTCGAGCACTTAAACGTCGCATTCTGACTGAGGTTTCGAGCCGGCGAGGAAGATGGAGAAGTGATTTGAGCTGGAGCCGTTCGGAGAGGAGGAAAGGCGAATTGCCGTCAATTATTGAGAGCCTGGAAGAACTCGATGTGCCACGTATGAGACTCTAATCGGCCTCTGATTGCGCTCTTGAATATTGATCAACACCTCGTATGAATTTGGCAGCTTCCCAGAGGGGAGACGAAGATGCTCCACGAGTTCCTTGGCATATATGGGATCCGTCACGTAGAGCGCCAGGGGCCAGAACAACTCGCTGTCAGCACCTATAAGGCTGAGAATATGCTGCCCCTTTTCAGGGCCTGGCGTCATTGTGATGACTGCGTAAGCTTGGATCAGATCACCCGCTATTGCGAGATTGTGGCTCGCTGGATACGTCTCTAGCTCGCCAGGCCTTGGATGGATGTTTCGGATACTTCGGTCCTTCTGATATACAAAATTGAATCCAAGCGGGGGTCCATTTCTTATCCCGTCGTATGCACCGGGTTTGCCCACCAGCACCAGGTTGCAGGAATGAACGTCTTCATTTGTCATATCGACGGAGCGCTCGGCTTTCATCGCTACGCCTGTTGGCGACAGTAGTCGAGCGATGAAGAAGAGAGCATTGGCGGCGCTAAAATCCGAGTAGCGCCTCACCTCGTAGACCTCATTTGCCTTGAAGAGACGTTTGATCTTCATAATCGGCTCTGACGATTCGATGCTTCCCATGTTTTCAATATCTGTATCCCTGACAACCAAAGCTGATCCAAAAGTGACGAATAGACGAGTCTCAAAGGTAACGGCAATGGATCGCTGGCTTGAGGTGAAGGGAGCCCAAAGCTCCCGAAGTTCAGGGGTCCAGCCGAGATTACTCGCTTGAACCCTGGCCGGGGGGTCTGATTCTGAATGACGAGCTGAAAGAAGGACTGCGATGATAGCCGTTGCAACAACTCCAACGAAGAATCCAGACACGCCAAGGACAATGGCCAAGCGTTGGGCCTTACGCGGCATGGCATTTTGAGTTGATAGTCCTGAGGTATCCCCATTCGAAGACGGTCGAGGAGTGTAGCGAAAAGTTGGTCGGTAGCTCCCTTTTGGGAGATCGATTTGCACCGGATAGTCTGGTGCTTCTAACGTATACAACCTCTCGAGTTTTTGACGCAGTTCATAGGCCCGGCTTCTAACGGTAGAGTCCTCGATCGGCGAGAAATTCTCGCGGCGCCCGAGCGCTGAAGTCGCGATTTCATATTCCGTAAGGCGTTCATGACGCCCTTCGAATTCCGCTTCGCAAATATATGAAAGAAAGGACTTTAGACGATCAGACCGCCCCAGACTTTGGCTCTGCAGCGCAAAATCAAGCGCTGCGCGCTTTTCCTCGTCCGATACTTGCTGATGTAAAATCTCTATGGTCATTGATCGGGCACCAATCTAAGCTTTTTCGAGCTACAGGTCAAGTCGATCCTGATTCCGAAGGACGCGGGTGTCATACTCTTGCCTTTGGCAAGGAGTCGCGTTGGAAACATGTTTCGAACGTTCGAAAACTTGCGCTGCTCCACTAAAGGATCAATCCTGAAAACCGACTCGCGTATCGACAATCCTCTTTGACACTCGCGGGCGCTTCTGCGTCGGAAGCCGACGAGAATTGGAGTCTTGCTCAACCAATGCCGACCCAAGTCTATCGAAAAGCCCTTGAGGTGTAAATGTACGCTTTGGTAATCTCGGCACCCGTGAGTTGTCAGAATTGGGTTTCTCGGTTCAATGGAAACTCCAACGGGGAGGAGAAATGCTTAGAGGGGTGGCATTACTCTGACAAGAGGGGAATCTTGCCATGACCCTTATCCGACTCCAGGTTGCCAGCTTCTGCACTCTTCTTCTTATAGGACCGCAATGTTTCCAGCCTTGGGCTCGCGCGGAGCAGACGGCTCCCGAATCAAGTATTCGACAGACTGAACAGCAAGCGGAGCAACTCTTAGCAGCGAATCGCCTTCGGGAGGCCGCTGATCTATATAGGAGAGCGTTGACTGCACATCCAGAGTGGAAAGATGGCTGGTGGAAGTTAGGTACCCTCGCGTATGACATGAATGACTTCAATGAATGCCGCACCTCTTTAAACAGATACCTTTCGTTCCAACCACGGGATAGCTCAGCCTGGGCATTGAAGGGACTGTCAGAGTTCGAATTGGGCGAGCGCCGGCAATCGCTCGCGGATTTGCAGCGTGCCGATCGGCTTGGCCTGACGGAGGACGAGGATCTGGAACGCGTAGCCAACGTTCACGAGCTTTTACTCCTGAATGCGGCGGCCGATTTCGACAAGGCATTTAAGCTCGTTCAAAAACTGAGCAGTACTGGCTGCACTTCCCAAATCCTGATCGAAGGCGCCGGCCTGACTGCGCTGCGGATGACAATCCTCCCGAAAGATCTCCCAAATGAAAGGGAGGACCTTGTTTTGGGCGCTGGTCGAGCGGTCTGTAATGCGACGGCTAACCATTCGGCCGTCGCAAATACTCAATTCTCGGGTCTAATCGAGCAATACCCCAATGAACCCCAACTCCATTACCTTTATGCGTGCTTTCTTCTGAAAGATAATCCTGACGAGGCTTTGTCGCAGCTTCATGCCGAACTTGTAATTTCGAAGACACATGTGCCGGCAATGACGCTGATTGCACTTGAGTACCTCCGCAGAGGGCAGGCTGCCGAGGCACTTTCGTATGCAGAGCGCGCGGTTGCCATCGCCAATCGGAGTGCTCAGGTGCAATTTGCATTGGGCAAATGCCTGATCGATCTTCACCGAATGCAAGACGGTGTAGCACATCTCTCCGAAGCAGCTCAATTAGCGCCCAACGACAGACAAATCCTTTGGTCGCTCGCAGCAGCCTACACTCAGCTAGATGATCAAGTTGCCGCACAACGTGTGCGGCAACAGTTGGCGAAGTTAGACCAGGCGGATGAAAAGAATTGAAGACATTAAACCGCATTTCCTTTTTGAATGATGATTCTTAATTCTCGGACCGGCTGAGTCGTCAATGTTTGTGAGATCACAAGCACAGCTTACCGACTGAAGGGCGCATGACAGAATCGGGCGGATCGACACACCTGACGCGGAGGCAGTTTGGCTGGAGCGTGGCTGGCCTGACTTCGGCTGCACTGGGTTTGAGCGCGACGGACGCAGGCAGGTGGTTGCGGGCCAAGAGCGAATGGCAGAACGGCAATTCAAACCCATTGGCACTTTTGGCAACGCTGGTACCAACCGGCTTTTCCGATGCTCCATCCGGGCCGATCGAATTCGAAGAGATCGCTCAACGAGCTGGTGTGAATTTTGTCCTAAACGCCAGTCCAACTGCGCAGAAGCACCAGCCGGAAACCATGGCAGGCGGAATTGCGCTTCTGGATTACAACGGGGACGGCTTGGTCGACATCTTCGTGGTCAACGGCGCCAAAATGCCTTCGCTGCAGAAAGACGGCCCGCGGTACTATAACCGTCTATTTCGAAATGATGGAAATCTGAAGTTCACCGACGTGACTGCGCAAGCTCATGTGGAAGGCACTGGGTACGGAATTGGTGTAGCCGTCGGTGACTATGACAACGATGGCCGGCCGGACATTTTTGTTGCCAATGTCAATGGAAACCAGCTGCTTCATAACAACGGAGACGGGACATTCACCGATGTTACTGAAAAAGCCGGCGTTTCCGGTGTAATGCACAACGGGTCAAAAATGTGGGCTGTCTCCGCGGCTTGGCTCGATTACAACAATGACGGGCTGCTGGATCTGTTTGTCTCGAACTACTGTGAGTGGGATCCACTTACGGAGCACGCCTGCAAACTGAACGGAGAACGGGCGTACTGCGACCCCATCTATTACAAGCCTCTTCCTAATACTCTCTACAGAAACAATGGAGATGGCACGTTCACCGATGTTTCGCAGGAAACGGGAATATCCGGGCATCTGGGACGCAACATGGGTGTCGCGGTTGCAGACTACGACGGCGACGGATGGCCGGATATCTTCGTTGCCGGCGACAAGACGCCAAACCTTCTATTCCATAACCTCAAAGGGAAGCGGTTTGAGGAGGTTGGCTTCGATAAGCTCGTTGCGTATTCCGAGGATGGCCTAGCAATCTCTGGCATGGGAGTCGATTTCCGGGACGTGAATAATGACGGACAGCCAGATATTTGGTTCACGGCGATGGAGGAGCAGACGTTTCCACTCTATCTCTGTGCGAATGGCCAATTCTCGAATGTCTCTCGAAGTGCCGGGCTGGCTTCGGAAACGATGCAGATGTCCGGGTGGTCCAATGGCGTCGCCGATTTGGATAACGATGGTTGGAAAGACCTGTTTGTTGCTCGATCAAACGTCCTTGACAATATTGCGGACGTCTCCGACCGAAGCTACCGCGAAGCCAATGGAGTCTTTCGGAACTTGGGAAACGGAAGGTTTGAGAATGTGAGCAAGTTCGCTGGGCCGGACATGCAAGTCGCAGACGCCCATCGCGGGGCTGCTTTCGCCGACCTGGATAACGACGGCAAGATCGACATCGTAGTTTCAGTTCTGAATGGTCCCCTGAAGATCTTCCATAACATCACGAAGAATGAGAATCACTGGTTGATCCTTCAGTTATTAGGATCCAAGAGTAATCGCATGGGGATCGGAGCAAAGGTTCATCTGGTTCTTGAGTCTGGCCTTGAAGAATATAACCACGTCACCACCAGCGTAGGATACGCCTGTTCGAGCGATAGTCGAATTCATTTTGGCCTGGGCAGGTCCCGTCTCGTGCGTTTGCTCGAGATCGCCTGGCCGAGCGGAGCGAAACAAGTACTGCGAGATGTTGCTGCCGACCAGATTCTTCAAGTGCGCGAATCGACCTAGCGATCAGATTGGCTATATATATCGAATGCTTCAGCAGAATCGCTTGCGTGCCGTTTGGGAGTTGTACATCTCAATCATCTGCCTGCCGCCGCTTCTCCTGAGCTCAACCCGTGAAAATCATCGGCGGCAAAGGTGATCGGCGTCACGGTTTTGTCTATCAGTGGCCATTGACAATTCCAATGCGACCAACTGAGGTCCTAATGAGTCGATCCTGAAAAACCAATAAAACATGCATAAAACCTGATGAAACTCGTTGTTTTTCGGTCTAGAATTTCCTTGAAGGTGAACCAAATAGCCTGAAAACCGGGGAAATCAATGCGTCCACATCAGGAGCCGAAGCACCCGCAGCGAGAGATGTTCCAGATTGATCTGGAGCAGTTGATCGACATGCACCACCCACTTGTACTTCTTGGGCAGTGCATCGACTGGAGTTCCTTCGAGGCAACTCTGGGAGCGAGCTATCATCCCAGCCAGGGTGCTCCTGGGATCTCGACGCGTCTGATGGTGGCGCTTCATTACTTGAAGTATCAGCATGACCTGAGCGACGAAGACGTGGTTGCAGTGTGGGTAGAGAATCCCTACTGGCAACAGTTCAGCGGTGAGCGGTACTTCCAGCATCGTCTTCCGATCGATCCGTCGAGCATGACGCGCTGGCGCAGTCGGCTGGGCGAGGCCGGCGCCGAACAGATGCTGCGCGCCACGATCGAGGCGGCCATGCGCACAGGCGTGGTCCGCCCCACGGAGTTGAAGCGGATCAACGTGGATACGACCGTGCAGACCAAGGCGATTCGTTTTCCGACCGATGCGCGTCTTTACAACCGCATGCGCGAACGGCTGGTGAAGGCAGCCCGCGCCGAGGGCCTGACGATCAAGCAGAGTTATCGGCATGTAGGGCGGCGCTTGCTGATGCAGTCGAGCCGCTACGCCCATGCGCGACAGATGCAACGCGCTCGGGCTTGCACACGCAAGCTGCGCACGCAACTGGGACGGGTGGTGCGCGAGATCCAGCGGCAGAAACAAACGCCTTCGAATGAGTTAGCGAAGTTACTTGAGACGGCGCGCCGCATCCACGCCCAGCAAAGGCATGACAAGAACAAGATCTACAGCGTGCATGAGCCTGCGGTCGAATGCATCGCCAAGGGCAAGGCGGGCAAGCCGTACGAGTTTGGCAACAAGGTCAGCGTAGCGGTGAGCAGTCGTGGCGGATGGTTCGTCGGAGCAAGGAGCTTTACGGGAAGTCCCTATGACGGCCACACTCTGGCGGCACAGATGAAGCAGGTGGAAAGGATGATCGGTGACTCGGTCGGCGAGGTACACGTCGACATGGGTTATCGCGGCCATGATTATGAAGGCGCTGCGAAAGTGCACATCGATAAGCGGCAACGAGGCCGAACACCACGCGCACTCTGGCGATGGATGAAACGCCGAGCCGCGGTCGAACCCAGCATCGGACATCTGAAGAACGAACACCGCTTAGAGCGCAATCGGCTGAAGGGTGTTGCCGGAGATGCGATCAATGCTGTCCTGGCGGCTGCCGCAATGAACTTCCAGAAGCTCCTCGGAGCTTTTTGGCGCGTTTTTCTGAGCCGCCTGCTGCGCCTCTGCAGCTGCATCTTCAGCCAACAAGGCCCCCAAGCTCGCCACCTGCAATTCCAGGTTGGATAAAAACGACTTTTTCAGGATCGACTAATGAGGAAGCGCGGTGTCACTGCAACACTGCGAATTTGTCGACCCGGCCGGATGAATGTGCATCATTGTTCTTTCGACACCCGCATCTTGAGCCAAAAGCCGTCTGTTCCCAATCTCCGACATTGGCTTAGCCATTGTTTGCTGACGTTTGAAACATGTTAGGGACAGTGCGAGCACTTCATTAAGAGCGCATGCCCTTCCACAATTGCTGCGGGTTCGATTTGTAAATCTTGTCGAAGCTGAGAACGTTCTCAAGACGCCTCTGCTCGAACAGACTTCGGCTTTGATTGCTCCCAGATTCTTGCTGTAACAGGAATTGCTGCACCAGGAATTGCTGGCGCAAGCCAAACCGCTAATCGGCCTGATCTCAACAGGAGGAGACGCAATGCGGTCTGCAATCAGAAAAGGTATGATTTTCTGGCTGTTTGCACTAATCACAGCCATGTTCAGCTTTCAGTATGCTCACGCTCAAGGTCTGACCGGCCAGATCGGCGGCTCGATTCACGACTCGTCCGGCGCTGCTGTTGCCGGCATAACCATCACGCTGCGCAACGTCGAAACTAGCCAACTGAGGACCACTGTAAGCGATAACGAAGGAGGTTTCGTCTTCTCCGAAATCCTTGCAGGCACCTACGCCATCACTATTGATGCAAAGGGGTTTAAGCCCTATCTCGAAGACAATGTGATCCTGACGGCTACCCAGCGTTTGGCCGTCCGGCCCATCGTCCTCACCGTCGGAACCACAACCGAGCAAGTAACTGTCAACGGAAACGTCGCCGTCATAGAAACGCAAAGTGGCGAGGTTTCAGGTTATATTTCGGATAAACAGGTGACGGAGCTACCGACAATCGGCAGGAATTTTCTCTCGCTCCTCTCGCTTGTTCCCGGCGTTATCCAGTCCGGAGATATCGACTGTCCGCAGTGCGGAGGTATTGGAACTATCAATGGCAGCCGCGGCCAAAGCGTGAGCCTGTTGTTAGATGGCGTGCCGACTATGGACACCGGAAACCAGTCCGGGACGCCGAATATCCCGAGCATAGACTCCCTCCAGGAAATAAAGGTCCTCACTACAAACTTCCAGGCCGAATTCGGCAGGAACTACGGTGCCGACATTCTGGCGACCACCAAGGCCGGCACTGCCCAATTGCATGGCGGCGCCTACTACTTTGTTCGAAACGAAGCATTTAACGCCAACAGCTATTTCAATAACCGATATGATGAACCTCGTGGACGTTACCGCTATAACTTCCCGGGATACTACGTGGGCGGCCCCATCGACATTCCCAAGATCTATCCGCACCGCGACAAGCTGTTCTTTTTCCTGGCACAGGAGTTTCTCCCGACAAATTCACCGGTTACCTGGAGGGGAACAGTTGCGAGCGACCTCGAGCGCTCAGGTGACTTTTCCCAATCACTTGACACCGGCGGAAATTTAATCCCTGTCTACTACCCCGGCACCACCACTCAGTTCCCAGGTAACAAGATTCCTCAAGGATATTGGAATAGCGCAGGTCAAGCTCTTCTCAATTTCTTTCCTCACGCAAATTACACGGATCCGACCCACAACTACAACGCAGTCGTCACCGGCACAGAAAACGGCGCCTACCGGTTTGAAGTGGTCCGCCTGGACTACAATATCAATCCACACAACCAGTTCTACGTGCGCGGCAACCACGATGTGAACAACAGCAGTGGGGATGATACCTGGTCCGGCGACACTGGTTTTCCTCACATAAATGTCACCGAAAAGGAGCCGGCCGACGGCCTTGTGGGCACGTATCTGCACACATTCAACAGCACGACCGTCAATGAGGTGACCATCGGCGTCAGCCATTTTAGCCAGGCCACGATTCCTTCTGCCGCCACTATATCGACAAATAACCGGACGACTGCCGGCATCACTATTCCGCAGTTCTATCCCAAAAACAACCTCTACAATGTGCCGCCGAATACCAGTTTTGGCGGCATTGCGAACGCATGGAATATTGGGTTTGAGAGCCGGTTCCCGTTTACCGGGTCCGATCAGGACTGGGTCTATACCGACAATCTGTCTAAAGTCGTCCACGCGCATAACTTGAAGGCTGGAATCAATATCGAACATGTTGCCCGGAACGGTACCGCCTGGTCACCTTTGAATTCGTTCAACGGAACCATCGTTTTTGATAAGAACTCAGCAAATCCATACGACACCAACGACGCTTATGCGAATGCGCTGGTTGGCTCGGTGACAAGTTACTCTGAGTCAAATTCCCGCCCATTCGCGGCCGACCGTTACACCAACGTCTCGTGGTTCGTTCAGGATAACTGGCGCGCCACTCGTAGGTTGACTCTGGATCTCGGTTTCCGATTCACCATTGAAGGACCAACGCATCAGGGAAACAATCAAGCCCTTTCCGGTTTCGTGCCATCGCTCTTTAATGCGGCAACTGCTCCGAAGCTAATACAGCCCGCTTTGAATCCCTCCGGGCAAAGAGTTGGGTACAATCCTGCTACCGGCCAGTATGTGAATGGTGTTCTTATTGGCAGTATTGCGCCCGGCTCGGGCACGTTATGGGACGGCATGAAACAGTATGCGGGCGCCACGATGACCAACGATGGCGTTCACACGATGCCGCGCTTCGGATTCGCCTATGACCTGTTCGGAAACGGCAAAACTGCAATCCGCGGCGGATTTGGAATGTTCCCTGGACGCGTCGCCGACGATCGGAACGGAGATTTCCTTTCTGAACCTCCTGTTCAACTGGATCTCAATATTCCGTTCACAACAGTTCCGCAGTTGGTTCCTTCGAATATAGTCACCAGTCCAGACTCCGTGCTGGGTATTCAACCATCCTTTGTGCCACCGATAACATATAACTGGAGCCTGGGCGTTCAACACGATATCGGGTTTGAGACAGCGTTCGGGATCGCTTACGTAGGTTCGGTCGCTCGCCACATGATGGTGGAGAACAACTACAACGCGGTCGATTATGGGGCGCAGAAGAACTTTCCAGACCCGACAAGCCCAGGCTCCTATCTTCCGCTCGACTTTGCGCGTCCGCTCGGTGGTTTTGAAGATGCCCTCTTTGAATCCTTCACGAGCAACTCGAACTACAACAGCATGCAGGTCACTGTTGAAAGGCGGCTCGCCCGCAGCCTGATGTATGGAATGGCCTGGACCTGGTCCAAGGCATTGGATTTGGAGGATAGCGATCAAAATACCGTGAACCCGTTCATCAACCCTCGCATTCGCAACTATGGAAAGGGAGGGTTCGATGTCACCCACAATGTCGTCATCAACTACGACTACAAATTGCCGGGCTTGAAAAACAATCGCATTCTCAACGCGGTCGTAGGGAATTGGGAGACCTCAGGAATTCTCACCTTCCAAAGCGGGACACCGTTGGGAATCAATTTGGGAATCGAGAATGTGTCGAACCTCACGTTTGGCGGCGGTTCAGGAGTCGACAACCGGGTTGATATTGTCGGAAACCCGCATCTTTCAAAGGGCCAACGCACTGACACTCACTCCTTCAACACAGCAGCGATCGTAATGCCGAGCCGGACAACAGACCCATATGGCATTGGCGACGCGAAGAAGGACGTGGTCCGTGGACCGGGTGTCGAGAATACAAATTTGACACTCTTCAAAAATATTCCATGGGGCGAAGGCGCGAAGGCAATGCAGTTCAGATTCGAAGCCTACAACGCTTTCAATCACACTCAGTTCAACAGCGTGGACACTAATACCAACTTCGACCCGGCAACAGGCAACCAACTCAACACGGACTTCGGTGCTTACACCGGGACTAATGCGCCCCGCCGAATCCAACTAGGTTTCAAAATAACTTTCTAACCACAACCATGGGCACGGCATCCCGTTTCGGGGTGCCGTGCCCATGCATTTGACACCATCGGCTTCGTGTCAAATTGTTTGCGAAGTGCTCTGCTCGAATTTCCAACTGATGACATAGCCCAAACAACTTCGGATTTGGCTGCTGCGGAAGCCGGTGAGCAGAACACATCCACGGAATGAATCGGCCCCGGTAACCTTCACGCCCGATCCGTCAGCAAAGTGCACACAAGCTGAACGGAGCTTCCGATAATCACTGGCCGACGGTCTAGCAAGCATAGGGAGAACAAATCATTATGCAGCAGGGAACGTTTCACAAAGTCACAGTTTGCCTTGGTATTTTCTCGGCATGCGTCCTGGTTGCTTTAGGCGTAGCTTCTGCGCAACAAACTACCAGCGCCAGCAAGCCATCGAGCGCAAAACCACTCATGAAGCTGTTGCCGCTGTTTACCGGTCCCAGTGTGCCTAAGATGGCTCCCACCGAGACTGAAGCGCCTCGCGACTGGAAGGAGAAGCCGGTTGCAGACGGACTGCCTGGCCATGGTTTGGCACAGCACCCGATGCTTTTCCTGGGAGAGGGCTACAACAAGCTAATGATTGTCAACAAGGGCAAGATTGTCTGGAGCTATCAAACCGGCGCCGGATGGGAATACGACGATGCCTGGATGCTCTCGAATGGGAACGTACTATTTACTCGAATGCAGTACATTGCCGAAACTACGCCGGACAAGAAAGTGGTCTGGCGCTACGATGCTCCGGAGGGGACCGAAATTCACGCTTGTCAGCCGATCGGTCAAGACAAGGTCCTGTTTGTTGTGAATGGTCTTCCGCCAAAATTGATGGTTGTTAATACCAAGTCGAACGCGGTGGATGTTGAACAAACACTGCCATTTCCAGGCATGGATCACAAGTGGGTTCATGCGGAATTCCGACATGTGCGCTTCACCGCCCAGGGAACCTACCTGGTACCGTTCCTCGAAATGGGCAAAGTCGTCGAATACGACAAGGACTTCAAGGAAATCTGGAGTTACGACGTTCCGACGCCCTGGGCGGCAATTCGCCTGAAGAACGGTAACACGCTGATCACCGATGAGCGCGATGTAAAAACTTTCGAAGTGACTCCGGACAAGAAGATCGTCTGGCAGATTACGCCAGCCGACTTACCCGCGCAGTACCGGTACGAGAATTCGCAGTCCGCCACTCGGCTCGCGAACGGCAATACAATCCTCTGTTCGCGCGGCGGCAGCAATGAAGGGCCGCAGATGGTGGAAGTTACACGCGCCAAGAAAGTGGTTTGGGTGCTTCAGGATTGGACCGACTTCGGTCC
>PLOG01000035.1 GCA_003142935.1 Acidobacteriaceae bacterium | reverse complement strand
TCCCTCAGGTCCAACGGCAGCGATTCGATCAGTGCCTTTAGATTTCTCAACTGCCCCAGGTCGTGCAGCTTGTCCCTGTTGCTAAGCCTGGGCCCGACTTGCCCGGTGTCGAGTTCGTGCCAGATAGCGAGCGCTTCGTTCAGCTCCCTCAGAGCCACATCCCGTTGGCCCAGGTCGTTATAGGCCCTGCCGATGTTGCTCAGCGTGTTGGCTTCAGCCTGCCGAATCCTCAACTTGCGCCAGATGGCCACCGCCTCATTGAACCGCGATAGCGCCTTTTGCTGCTGCCCCAGGTCGCTATACACACGCCCGATGGTGTTCTGCGTCATGGCCACGCCGGGTTGGCTGTCGACGCTCTGCTCAATTCGAAGGGCTTCGTTGAGGTCCTCCAGCGCCGTTTGCATCTGGCCCGCTTGCCGGTACAGATAGCCGAGTGTAATCAGCTCAAGACCCTCCTCATGCATCTGGTGCGCCGCGCGCTTTTGGGCCAGCATCTGTTCATGCAACTTGATCTGATTTTGTACCGGGGAACTTTGCGCGCGGGCTTCTGTTGCCGCGATCAGCACCATGCCGAGGCATGCCATCAATCGGAATCTGTGCGCCGGATTCATCTTTCACCCTCCGCTTTCCGGGGTTGGCGCTGGATCGGTCAGTCTCAATTTTTCCGTACGGCTGCCATCAACCGGCACTCATCATTTGGCAGCCAGATTGTGGCGCAGGAAAGCCATCACTTTGGTTACTGAATCGTTTGCTGCTTCAGGATCCCATTTAATGTGGACCCTCATTCCCTTGGCAGCCGGGTCGAATGCGGTCATTTCGGGCGCATCGAGGTTGAATCCATGTGTTGCCCCCGCATATTCAACCGTGTCCAGTTGGAAATTGTACTCTTTCGCCAGCACGCTTTTGAGTTCGGGAACAGCCCTGTCCTCGCCGAACGCGTCCTCGGTTCCATAAAAGACGATCATTGGATCGCCGGTGAGCTTGCTGCCGCTCTGTTCAAACTCTTTTGTGAAGTGGTTGCACACCGGATAGAACATGACGAATGCGACGAATCCCTCGTCGTTTCCCATCCATCTTTTGACGTTGGTTTCCATGGCTGTTCTCAAGGCGATGTTGCCACCCAGAGAAAAACCCATGATTCCGATCCGGTTCGGATCGACAGAGGGAAGTTTTCGCAGTTCCTTGAGCGCCGCAAAGGCCATCGGCAAAAAGGTGTCAGGCTTTGGCCGGTCCATGGGACCGTTGAAGATCCCGGTCTTGAAGTCGACTTCGAAGATCGCGATGCCGGCATCGAGGAGCGGTTGTCGATACAGTTCGCCGCGCTGATCGATGCCCATGGTGCCATGAACCAGAACGATGGCGGGAACCGGACTTGCGGCATTCTCCGGCAGGTAGAGTGTGCCCGACAGTCTGTAAGGTTGGTTGGGATCGAGAGAAGAAAAGTCAATCATTCTCTGGGACGAGAATGCACTGCCAGGCATCAAAAGGAGAGTGGATAAACTTAATCCAAGAATTACGACTTGCTTCCAGCCCTTCATCATTAACCCCTATCAGTGCCAAGTTGCCTTTTCGTCGTTCAAAATTGGCGCCATGACGATCTCTCCCGCGCTCCCTGCCGAATATCCGGAGAAGCATCGGTCATTGTTCTTTCTTGTCGCTTTTTTGCGCTTTGCCGCTGCTCTGTGATTTGCCGCTGCTCTTTGTTTTGCCGCCGCCCTTTGATTTGCCGCTGCTGGTTTCAGAAGATTCAGTGCCACTTCCGCCGGCAGAGTGTTTATCCGTAGATGAGGCGTCGAGCGGCTGCACACTTACTCGCATTGAAGCGTACGTGATTCCAGGGACAGCGCTCGCCGCGCGCGCCTGCAGTGGCAGATTTGGATCCGCATCCTTATGCACAAGGTAGCCCTGCACCAGGTCCAGATTGGGCAGCTCCTTTGCTAACTCCTCGGTATGTTCCTGTGGCACCATCAAGTAATCGCCGGAGAGCAATCCCATATAGCGATCTTCCCGATCGGGATCGCTAAACGCCGACTGGGTAGCCACGGCGGTAGTCAGGTTGCCAGCCATAATGAACCGCGTGCGATCTTCCCAATAACTGAGAGCTTCAGTAAAAGCACTGAGAGCCGGTACGCTGATTGCAGGCAAGGTAACCATGGGGGCAATCACCTTTGCCCCCTGCATCATTATGTTGAGAGCTTTCACAAACACTGAAGTGCTTGCAGCCTTTGAAACGTTAACAGCCAGTTTTCCCGTGCCCTGCGTTAGCAGGATCTTGCTGGTGCCCTGTGTTGCCTGAGGGTTTCTGAATCCCAACTGTTCGAGCGAAACCTTGCCGGCCTTGTCTGGCGTCAGCGATGCAATGGCCGTCCATGCCAGCGGAGCGATGATGTTCATGTATGGATGTATCTGGGTCGTGTCGACGCGAAGCTGAGCTGCGCGCGCGTTGGCTGCGCCGTCGCCGTTTCCGGGCCGGTATTGCGTGAGAGCGATACTTACGGCCACATCGCCCTCGTGAACCAGCAATTCCTCTTTTCCAATATCGGTGGCATAGCGCAGCTTTTTTGTGTCGCTCCGATAGTGCAGATATTGAGTCTCCGCTTCCGGATCGGGGAGCTGATCTTTCGGTCCTCGCGAGGCGGCCTTTTGCCCATAGTTGTGGCTGAGTGGATTCACCGAGTCGAAAAAACCATTCCAGAAATCGTAGGAGTCGTGCGGCGTATCCTCTGGAGCGGCCTGCGAGGCTACGCTTTGCGCGGCTGCAAGTTCGGGTAGAAGCGCTACAAGCAGACTGAGGGCTGAGGCATCGGTTACAAATGCGCGTCGGGAAATGGACATGGTCGTTCTCCTTCAAAAGATCGCAGGCGCTGCCATGCGAGTTGCTTGGCGATTAGCTCGAAGACGACGAGTCAAGTGCTTTCACACTGACACGTATTGAAAAGTACGAGACATCGGGAATGGCGCTCATCGCGCGAGCCTGAAGGGGCAAATTCTGATCGGCATCTTTGCGCACCAGGTAACCCTGCACCAGGTCAAGATTCCCCATCTCCTTGGTCAGCGAGTCAGCATGTTGCTGCGCGAACATAAGGTAGTCACCGGAGATCAGGCCGATGTATGGACTTCCACGGTTAGGATCTTTCAGCGCCTGGCGGGTAGCTACGGCTGCTGTGAGATTGCCTGCCATGATAAATCGTGTTCGATCTTCCCAATAACTCATTGTCTGCGTAAACGCGCTAAGAGCCGGCACGCTGATGGCAGGCAGTGAAACCAATGGCGCCGCGGTTTTCAGCCCCTGCATGATGATATTGAGCGCCTTCACGAACATTGAAGTTTGTGGAGCCCTGGAGATGTTGACCGCTATCTTGCCTGTGCCCTTGGTGAGCAGGATCTTGCTCGTCCCCTGCGCCGCTTGATCTGTCTTTAGACCCAGGCGATCCAGCGAAACGTACTCGCCTTTTTGCGATACCACGGAGGCGATCGACGACCATGCCAGCGGTGCGAGCAGATTTCTGAAGGGATAGATCTGCGTGGTGTCGAGGCGGAGTTGCGCAGCGTGCTCGTTGGTCGCAGTGCTGCCGATTGCAGGCCGGTACTGCGAAAGCGAGATGCCAACGGCCACGTCGGCGTCATGATCAAGCAACTCTCCCTCGCCGATCTCCGTGGCATAGCGCAGTTTCTTCTCGTCACTCTTGTAGTGCAGATATTGCGTCTGAACGCCAGGATCGGGCAGCTGATCCGCCGGGCCGCGCGTTGCGGCCTTTTGGCCTGAGCCTTGAACATCTGGATTCACCGAATCGAAGAAGCCGTTCCAGAATGCATAGGAGTCGTGCGGGACATCCTCATTGGTATCCTTGGCAATCTCCGTCTGTGCCGCGTTGAGTTCAGGTGCGATTGCGCCAAGTAGACCAAGGATCGGCGCCTCGGTCAATAGATCGCGCCGGGAAATGGGCATGGTCGTTCTCCTTCATGGCATTACTGGGTTTGAGACGCGCGGGCCGGTAATGCCGCCGGCAGGCAATGCGCTCCTGATCTGGTCCTAAGGAGCGCTCAGGACGCGGGTATTTGTGGGCAGATGGACGCCAATCGACAGGATGTCTCTTGGACAGTGGGAACGTCCGCAATTCAGAGATCGCGCGGAACATATCGCAACGAGCTGAAACCTGCAAGCTCATAGACGCCCCGAATACATTGAAACGAAAACGGGCCCGAAAGTTGCGCTAAGGAATGAAGATTGTTCTAAAGTATAGCTCCGCCGCCGGCGGCAGAGGTAATTCGTGCGGTTCGGTTGCACTGGCGACAATCCGTCCGGAACCCGGCCGAGCGCAGGTTCGAGGTCTGGCCCACGCCTTTCAGCGCGGCCTCCCTTCTCCCATACGCCAAATTGCCCTGCCCGACGGTACCGCCGCACTCAGTCTCCCCGCGGGATTGAGTATTGTCCCAAACCGAAGCGGCGTGGGAATCACAACCGTCACCGGTCCCCAGGGAAAGTTGCTCGGCCTCAATATGTACTATTTAGATCAATATTCATACAGCCATGCCCACCCGCCGTCTATCTACAACTGTAGTGCTAAGGGTGCTTTTCTAATCACTAACCACTGACCACTGTTTTTTTCACTGCCGCCTTCCGCAGCCGATCCCGAATGGCCACGCCGATTCCGTCCGGTGGCGGCAACGGGCAGAGGATCGTTGTGCACTGTCGCGCGTCCAAGTCGCGCAAGCCGGCATAAAGGTTGCGCGCCAACTCCTCCGGCGCCGACCATCGGCCCCACGAATACAGCGTTGCGCGCTCCACCGATAAACTGACCTCCGCAGGCAGCATGATCCCCAGCCGCCCACCGGGCAGGCCATGCGCTTTCTGTTCCAGAACCTGACCAAGCCGCTCGATGGGCGCTTCCACCAGGACCAGGCGCGCTTTGGGCGCATAGTGGCGCAGACCTAATCCCGGGGAAGGCAGCGCCTCCTTCGGTTTCTCGGATATCTCGCGCGGAGTTCGGAAGACCTCGACCGCGCCGCCGGCCTCGCGAATCTGTTCCGCCGTCACCGCGCCCGGTCGATAAATCACCATTGGGCTCTGGCAGGGATCCAGTACAGTGGACTCGACCCCGTGCGCGGTCGAACCCCCATCCAGTACGGCATCGATGCGGCCGTCGAGGTCGCAGAGCACATGAGCTGCCGTGGTCGGGCTGATGTGCCCGAAGAGATTGGCACTGGGCGCGGCCACAGGAACCCCGGCACGCCGAATCAGTTCCAGCGCCACCGGATGGGCCGGCATGCGAATGCCTACCAGCGGCCGCCCCGCCGTTACCACATCCGGAACTGCGGCCGAGCGGGGCAGCAGCAGAGTGAGCGGCCCCGGCCAGAATGCTTTCATCAAATTCCGTATCGTTTGGCTCCGCGCCGGCTCGGGACCCTCGACGACCAGATTTTCGAGCATGGCTTGGTCGGCAATATGGACGATAATCGGATCCCATGCCGGCCTCTGCTTGGCGGTAAAAATCCGCGCCACGGCGGCCGCATCCAGGGCATTCGCTCCCAGCCCATAAACCGTCTCGGTGGGCAGCGCCACCAAGCCCCCGTTGCGAAGAATTTCCGCGGCGCGGTCGAGCGCCTCCTCTGCTTCGGGACTATCGAGATGCCCGGGGCTCACAGTCAGTCGCAGTGTCTTCACATACTTATTGTCGCTTGCCGCGGGCAGGATCAGCGCGCCCCTCCAGCACTTTCTGCGATTTCCCGCTTGCGCGGCTTTTTGGCCCTTGTNNCCGGACCTGCCCGGCCTAACCCGTCGGCTCCAAGCCGCGGGATTCACGCTGCTCACACCACGAAGCTTCGAGAGCAACGTTCTCTACGACACCCCGGATCGCCGAATGCGCGCTCGCACTGAAATCCTCCGCATCCGCAGCTATGCCGGCCGCTGGACCGTGACCCACAAACGCCTGCCCGATGCCGGACCCGGCGAAGATCGCCACAAGCATCGCGTCGAAACCGAAACCGAAGTCGCCGACGGCAAAGTCCTCGCCGAAGTCTTTCTCTCGCTCGGCCTGGTCGCCGCCTTCCACTACGAAAAATGGCGCGCCGAGTGGCAGGATGGCGAGGGCCATTGCGTAGTCGACGAAACACCCATAGGCGATTATGCCGAGCTCGAAGGGTCTGCCGAATGGATTGACCGCGCTGCCGCGCGCCTCGGCGTCCGCCCCGCGGATTACATTACGCTCAGCTATGGGCGCCTGTTCGACCAGTGGCGTCAGCAGCACGGCTCCTCCGCAACCGATCTCACTTTTCAAGCAATCTCCGCTAGTTCTTCAAGGCAGTAGAACCCTCCCGAGCAGCCGTCCATCGCCACTCCAGCCGCAATCGCCCATTCCTTTCGTAATCAAGAACTCAAAATTCACTCATGAAGAGATTCCAGCCGTCGATAACCTCCTTGTGTTTTTCAAATATTCAGGAGGGTCCGAGACCTATGAATCATCTTCGCGCGCGAGATCGTCGCCAGGGTTTGAGGCGCGTGGGAATAGGAACTTTCCAGGGAGCCGCGCTGGTTCTCATTCTGGCCATTGCCATGCCTATCAGGGCAGTGGACGAACGGGCCGTCAAGTCGCGTGTATCGCCGGCCTACCCGGAAATTGTCAAGCGCATGAAGATCGGCGGCGCCGTTAAGCTCGAAGCCACAGTGGATGCCCAGGGAAAGGTGACCGATATCAAGACGGTCCGCGGAAACCACATGCTTTCTGTGGCAGCCGAGGATGCGGTGCGGCAATGGAAGTTCGTTCCCGGATCCGGCTCCTCAAGCGTGACCGTGGAGGTCAACTTCGCGCCCGCTCAATAGCGGGTACTTCCGGCACTGCGCGGCAGGCCGGACTACAGCGGTTCCACAACCGATGCACCTGGAAGCAACTGGGCTCGAGCGGCATATCCCTCGAGAAAATGCCCCTCGCACAATGCCGGAAATGGCTCATTTTGATTGTGGAACCGCTCTAAACTGCTCGGCCAGCCGCGAACGAAGGAATAGGCCTGGTCTCAATCCGAGGCACTGAGACCAATGCGCCAGCAAAATCCGGGTTGGTTTGGGCCCACCCTCCCGGACCGGGTTGATTACGAGTTGTTGAAGAAGCCCCGATCCTCCCGTTATGGGGTCGGAGCCGTCATTTCCCAATCGGCGTGGCCCCTTGCCTGGCGTCGGTGCAGTTTCTGCCCAGGCATCCACGAAAGGGGGAGTAACAAGCTGACTGACCTAGGGTAGGATTGGTAGAGATGACGGAAACTGGGAACAGCAAGGATAGCGATCAGGACCTGCGCCAGGTTCCCGACACTCCTATCAAGAGTAGCTTGTCCATCGCCCTCATTGGCCCCGACGATGATCGCCGCAAGGCTCTGTTGAGCGTTCTTTCCGAGTGCCCAGGCGCCAGGACCCAGGAATTTTCTGCGTTTCCACCCGATCTGGACGAACTGCCGCGAACTGTTGGCGAACAATACGATATCGTAATCCTCGACGTGGACAGCGATCCAGACTACGTCTTCGATCTCGTCGAGCGCATCTGCACCACCAGCGCCGCATGTGTCATGGTTTATTCGGCGGAGTCCGATGTAAAGCAGGCGGTCCGATTCATGCGCGCGGGCGCCCGCGAGTACTTTACGCTACCCGTGATTGCCGCCGAAGTAGCAAGCGCAATTGCACGCGCTGCGGCCCATCCGCTGACGGCCCCGGCCCCGACAGCCAAGCTTGCCAGTCAAGCCTTCGTCTTTCTCGGCGCGAAAGGTGGCTGCGGCGTGACGTCGATCGCAGCCAATTTTGCCATGCTTGTGGCCCAAGAGTCGAAGCAGCCTACTCTGTTGATTGACTTCGGACAACCCCTTGGAGACGCGGGAATCAACCTCGGCATGGCCTCGGCAAATTACTCCACTGCCAATGCGCTTCAGGACCCCAGTCGCCTCGATGCGCGTTTCCTTTCTTCGCTGGTGGAAAAGCATGTCTCTGGATTATCGGTCTTGGCAGCCCCCGGGGATTTCCCCTCCAGCCAGCCAACTCTGGAGGGAATCGACAGACTCCTGGAAGTCGCGCGCCAGAGCTTCAGTTACGTCGTCGTCGATGCCGGGACGAGAATTGACCTCATGGAATCGACGCTCTTTGACGAAAGTTCTACCGTCTATCTAGTCACCCAGGTCGGCATATCGGAGCTGCGCAACTCCAACCGCTTGATCAACCGCTTCTTCTCGCTTCGACTTCGAAGTCTCCAGATTGTGCTCAACCGCTACACGCCCAAAGCTCTTCTCTTCGACGACACCCAGATTGCCAAGGCTCTCACCCGGCCCGCCAATTGGAAGATTCCGGACGATTATGCGACCGCCCGCAGGACCGAGAACACGGGCACGCCAATCGCGCTTGATAACTCGCCTATCTCGATTGCAATTCGGCAGATGGCCAGAGCAGCCTGTGGCCTCAGCGAAGAGAAAAAGAAGAAGAGCTTCAGCTTCTTCAAGAAATAAAGCCCCGGCCAATCTGCAGCGGGAGGACGGATCTGAACCGCGGAATTGCAGGCTGCGGTTCATCGCAGTCCGCTGCCTGCAATCCCTTGCCAGCTACTTTTCCGCTCCGTGACATTTTTTGTACTTCTTTCCGCTGCCGCAGGGACAAGGGTCGTTGCGGCCTACCTTTTCACCGGTGCGCCGCTGCACAGGCTGGCTTGCATCGCCGCCTCCGGATTGGCTGGCCGCCTCAAGTTCGCGCTGCTTCTTGCGGTGAAATTCCTTCTCCAACGCGTCAATCGTCGTAGATGGCTGGCGGGTATGAATCCCGATCTCGCGCGGCTCGGCTTCCAATGTAACAGGCCTGGCGGCAGAGGCCACTGGCGGAGCTTTGGGCACCACGCGATTCGGCCGCGGCGCCACATCCACCGGCTCTCCATCGGGTCCAAGAATCTGCATCCGGAAAAGGAACCGGACCGTATCTTCCTGGAACTTGGTCATCATGGCCTCGAACATGTCGTAGGACTCCCTCTTGTAGGCCACCAGCGGGTCCTGTTGCGCATAGCCGCGCAATCCGATTCCCTCTTTCAGGTGATCCATCGAGAGCAGATGGTCCTTCCACAGCCCGTCAATCACGCTCAGCATCACCATGCGCTCGTGGTAGCGCATCGTTGGCGCGCTCAGAATCTTTTCCTTGGACTCGTATTGCTGCTTCAGTTTCTCGAAGATCTCGTCGCCCAGTTCGTGCCGGCTCAGTCCCTCCAGCTTCAGGTCCGTTCCGGTCAGATTCAGCCCGAACTGGTCGACAAGTTTCTCCATGAGCCCCTTGATATTCCATTGATCGGGCCGGACACGCTCGCCGGCAAACTCGTCGAGAAATCCGCTCAGAATTCCGCCGACGTAGTCCTCCAGGATCAGCTCGCGCTGATCCACGCCCTCCAGCAACTGGCGGCGCAGGCCGTAAACAGCCTCGCGCTGCTTGTTCATCACGTCATCGTATTCCAGCAGGTGTTTGCGCGATTCGAAGTTCTGCGCTTCCACGGCCTTCTGCGCGCCTTCGATGCGCTTGGAAATCATCTTCGACTCGATGGGCACGCCCTCTTCCATGCCCAGCCGCTCCAGCAGCGTGCTCACCCACTGCTTGGCGAAGATGCGCATCAGGTCGTCTTCAAGCGAAAGGTAGAAGCGCGACTCGCCGGGATCGCCCTGGCGGCCCGCGCGCCCGCGGAGCTGGTTGTCGATGCGCCGCGACTCGTGACGCTCAGTGCCCAGAATGAAGAGGCCGCCCACTTCGATCACCTGTTCGTGATCCTTGAGCGCTGCTTCCGCGTGGCCTTTGTTGCTTTCCGCCCAATCGGCATCGCTGACTTCGAACTCCTGCCCCTGGTAGTAGAAGCGCAGAAACCCGGCCGGAGCCATCGGATTAATGGCTCCCTCGGCCACGCTGATCGCGCGTGCCTTGTTCTTCTTCACCAACTCCTGGCGGGTCATGAAGTCGGGATTGCCCCCCAGCAGAATGTCCGTACCGCGGCCGGCCATGTTGGTGGCAATGGTCACCATGCCGAGCCGCCCGGCCTGCGCCACAATCTCCGCTTCGCGCTCGTGGAACTTCGCATTCAGCACCACGTGCCGCACGCCCTTGCGCTGCAAAATCCCCGATAGGCGCTCCGATTTCTCAATCGACGTTGTGCCCACCAGCACCGGCTGCTGCTTTTCGTGCAGGATGGCGATATCGTCTGCGACCGCCTTGTATTTTTCCTTCTCGGTACGATATACCACGTCCGGATTTTCAAGCCGGCGCATGAGCATGTTGGTGGGAATGACGACGATTTCAAGTTTGTAGATTTTTTCGAATTCGGCCGCTTCCGTTTCCGCCGTTCCTGTCATGCCACTCAGTTTCTTGTAGAGGCGGAAGTAATTCTGAAAGGTAATCGTGGCCAGCGTCTGGTCTTCCTTGCGAATGTTGACGCCTTCCTTGGCTTCAATCGACTGGTGCAGCCCATCGGACCAGCGGCGCCCTGGCATCAGGCGGCCCGTGAAGGTATCCACAATGATGACTTCGCCGTCCTTGACCACGTATTCCACATCGCGCTTGTAGAGTGCATGGGCCTTGATCGCCGTTTCAACGTAGTGCTTGAGTTCCCAGTTTTCCGCGTCGGCAATGTTGTCGATGCCCAGCAGCTTTTCAATCGTCACCCAGCCATCGTCTGTCACGCCAATTGTCCGCTGCTTCTCGTCAACGATGTAATCGCCACTGAAGAATTTTTCGCCCTCGGCCAGCCGAATGCCCAGTTCCGCCTGGCGCTTGTGGTCGTGGTATTCGACCTCCTCGCCCAGCGCCAGTTGCGGAATGATCTTGCGAGCGCGCGCGTACTTGTCGGTGGTCTGGTCCGTCGGGCCGGAAATGATCAGCGGTGTCCTGGCCTCGTCGATCAGGATTGAGTCCACTTCGTCGACGATTGCGTAGTAGTGCCCGCGCTGTACGCAATCCTTGATCTCGAACTTCATGTTGTCGCGCAGGTAGTCGAATCCGAATTCGTTATTGGTTCCATAGGTGATGTCGGATGCGTAAGCGGCGCGGCGCTCGTTATCGTCCAGGTCATGCACGATGACGCCAACCGTGAGCCCCAAGAACTCGTAGATCTTGCCCATCCACTCGGCGTCGCGCTTGGCCAGGTAATCGTTCACCGTGACCACATGCACGCCGTGCCCCACCAGGGCGTTCAGATAGCAGGCGAGCGTGGCCACCAGCGTTTTTCCTTCGCCGGTCCGCATCTCGGCGATTTTGCCCTGGTGCAACACCATGGCGCCGATCAACTGCACGTCGAAGTGGCGCATCTGCACGGCGCGCCAGCCAGCCTCGCGCACCACGGCAAACGCCTCGGGAAGCAGCTCTTCAAGAGCCTCCGCCTCGGCTGCCTTGATTGCCTCCTCGTCCGTAATTCCTTCAAGCTTCTTTGCGATCCGTGCCCTGAACTCAATTGTCTTCTCGCGCAGCTGCTCATCCGTGAGCTGCTTGATCTCCGGCTCGAAAGCGTTGATCTCCGCCACAAAGGGCATAAGCCGCTTGATGGCACGCTCGTTCGAGGTGCCAAAAATGCTAGTTAGAAATTTATCTAAAAACACAAGTATCTCCATTTACTAGTGTAAATGCAGCGCGTTAACCCTAATACTGGTCACTTAAGTATTCTGATAGATTCTTACCGCTCAAATCGTAAACAAAAACATTTCAACAATCCCGAGAGGCTCTTGACATATTAAGACTGGCCCCGTAAACAAAGGGGTTTCAAGGGCGAAGCCCTTGGCTGGCTTTCCGCGAGACCAGCCGTCTCATCCCATCTAAAGCCCACGTTCATTTGCAACATTTGCGGCACGACTGAAGTCGTGCCCTGATACAAAGCCTTGAGGTTCTTACGACAGAGTTGAGTTTTTCCGCAGCCGGTAAAGGCCACAGTGTTATTGCTCGATTTGAGGCATGGGCTGAAGCCCGTGCCCTTCAAATTGCACCACTGCCGGGAAAGGGAAACGGTGGACAGGAAAAGCAAATGTTAAGAACCACTCGCTACCTCCAGACCACGAACTTCAACCAACCCTCCCAAATATCGGTCGCCGCATGGGAGACGATGTTCACGCGCAGGTTGCCGCGCCAGTGGGCCAACATCCCATAGAGGACGCCAAGGACGCTGATCACGACCACGTTCTTCCAGCCCTGATAGCTGTGAAACAAGCCAAAAACGAGCCCCTGTCCCAGTACAGCGGCCAGGGCGCTGCCGCTCAGCGCGCGGATTTGACGTTGCAGATAGCCGCGAAAGACGAGTTCCTCGCAAAAGCCTGCCGTGATCGACGTGGCAATCCAGACCAGGACTTCAAGAAGGCTCTTCGGCAAGAGGCTGTCAACGGTTTTGGCGCTGCTCGGCCCCAGCAAGCGGGAAACGCCATAGGCTGTGCCTTCCCACAGCGCCCAGAACGGGACGACAATTCCGATGTCCACGGCAACGCTCTTCCAAGTGGTCCAGCGCCCGCCCGAGAGCATTGCCAGCGTGCCGCCCCGGTGATGAACTCCGCCCCAGCAGTAATAGAGGAGCGCCCAGTCCATGAAAATGGCGACCAGGTAGACGGGAATTGCCTGGCT
>PLOG01000034.1 GCA_003142935.1 Acidobacteriaceae bacterium | reverse complement strand
ACGGCCGCCTGCGTGATCGGGTAGGCACGTTCGCGCATCGCTTGGCGTGCCTCATCGTTGGCCAGGAGTGCGATTGTCGCTGTTGCGATGGCGGCTGAGTTCTCAAATGGCACCAGCATTCCGCGTCCTTGGTCCAGCACTTCTGCGGCGTACCAATATGGAGTGGAGATGATGGCCTTTCCGGCGCCCATGGCATATGCCAGGGTTCCCGATACAGCCTGCGCTTCATGACAGTAGGGCGTGATGTAAATGTCGGCCGAGCCGACCAGCGAAGCCATCTCTTCAGGACTGACAAACCGGTTGAGGAACAGAACCTGGCGTTCCACGCCAAGTTTCTCCGCCAGGGCCTGCAACTCAAGCCGGTAACGATCCCCTTCACGAGCCCGGACGTGCGGGTGAGTGGCGCCCGCAATCATGTAGACAACATTGCTGTGGTTGGCCAGGATGCTCGGCATGGCTCGAATCGCGCTTTCGAACCCTTTGTTGGGAGAAAGCAGCCCAAAAGTGAGAAGGACACTCTTGCCCTGGCAAGAGAGACGCTTCTTATATATGTCCGGCTGCTCAAACGGCAGGTCGGGGATGCCATGAGGAATCAGTTCGATCTTCTCTGCCGGGACATTGAAGACCTCCTGCAGGACACGCAAGGAGTATTGGCTCATCACGATAAGGCGTTCGGAGCGTGCGGCAATCTTGTGCATTACAACCCGTTGGTCCAGATTCGGTTCACGAAGCACCGTATGCAGAGTTGTGATGACTGGCATGTGAAGGTGCTTCAGCAACTCCATGATGTAATTCCCGGATTTGCCTCCGAAGATTCCGTATTCATGCTGTAAGCACACCAGATCGACATTGCTTGCATTCAAATAGTCGGCGGCCGCACTGTAGGACGCGAGATCGCCTTCGCTGATCTCGAATCGCACCCGCTCTGGGTACGAATAGGTTGAATTCCCGTCGTTGACTGCTACCACCGAAAGTTGGGCTGCCCGGTATTCGGCAGCGATCGCGTCGCACAGATCTGTGGTGAAGGTTGCAATTCCACACTGCCTCGGAAGGTGATTCCCAATCACCGCTATCCGAAGGGCAATGAAAACGTCTATGCGAGCTACCAGGGGACGGGCGGAATACCAATCGACAGCATTTGGAAGCGGCTCCTGTTTGCATGGACGCAGAAAGACATCAACATTCTGCTGACTGGGTATCTTAGACCGCAAAGCAGAATTCAGATCTGGAGGGGCGTGCAAGAGCGCGTCTCCCAAGTCGCTCCTTTCCTGCTTCTGGACCAAGTTCCGTATGCAGTATTGAGCGAAGGGAAGCAATATTGGATCCAGGACGCCTATACGGTCTCGGATCACTACCCCTATTCAAACGTACAAACAAGCGGTTCCGCCCAGGGGATGAATTACATCCGCAATTCCGTCAAGGTTGTTGTGGATATGTATAACGGCACGGTGTCGTTCTACATCATGGACCCCAACGATCCACTGCTGGCGATGTATAACCGCGCATTTCCCGGCGTATTCAAAGATCTGAGCGAGCTATCGGCGGACTTGAAGAGCCACCTCCGCTATCCGGAAGACATGTTCGGGATACAGGCGGATGAATATAAGACCTTCCATATGACCGATCCGCAGGTGTTCTACAACCGGGAGGATCTATGGGTTGCGCCTCAGGAGAAGTACAATGGCGCCGTCGCCGCGATGGAGCCGTACTACATACTCATGAAGCTTCCCGGCAGCCAG
Organism: Acidobacteriaceae bacterium; assembly: GCA_003142935.1. Taxonomy (GTDB): domain Bacteria; phylum Acidobacteriota; class Terriglobia; order Terriglobales; family Acidobacteriaceae; genus Telmatobacter. The sequence goes on along the minus strand of PLOG01000034.1, from coordinate 3,821 downwards.
CAGCTTGAGTACCTCATGATGACTCCCTTTACGCCGCAGAAGAGGGACAACATGATTGCCTGGCTAGCCGCGCGTTGCGACTTCCCGGACTACGGGAAGATGCTGTTCTACGAGCTTCCTAAAGACAAGCTGATCTTTGGACCGAACCAAATCAGCGCGATGATCGACCAGAGCACGCTCATCTCGCAGCAGCTTACTCTCTGGGATCAGAAGGGATCGGGAGTCATTCGCGGCAAGCTCATCGTCATTCCGATCGAGAACTCATTCCTCTACGTCGTTCCTCTGTATCTGAAGGCTGAAGGCACGAACTTCCCCCAACTGAAACGGGTGATTGCTGCGACGGGCGATAAGGTCGTGATGGAACCGACACTCGACCAAGCGCTAGGCTCGTTGTTTGGGACCGCACCGGGACAGTCGGGGCCAATGCCGGGGAAACAAGCTCAAGTGCAGGCGCCGATGTCGAAGGCGACGCGGGATCAAGCCGAGGCCCAACTTGCAGAGGCGCAGAAAGCAATCAACGCGCTCAAGCAGTTGCTGGCAAATCCGCCGCAATAGCTTTACAAGTTGAAATGCCCTTGAGCAGACAGGCTCAGCAATCCGGAACTGAACAGGAAGCAAGCAGGCCCAAATGAATTTGCAATTACTGAAAGACACCGCGAAGTTGCTTTTTGCCGATAACAAGGGCCTGCTTGCGATGGATGAGAGCAACGGAACCTGTAACAAGCGTTTCGAAAAGCTTGGAATTCCGCAGACCGTCGAAGCTCGAAGAGCTTATCGCGAACTGATTGTGACCACTCCAGGGCTGGGTGAGTCGATAGGCGGCGCAATCCTCTACGACGAAACCATCCGGCAGCAGAAGAACGACGGCACACCCCTTGTCAAAGTTCTCATTGAGGCGGGTATCACTCCCGGCATCAAAGTGGACACAGGCGCCAAAGAACTGGCCGGCCATCCCGGTGAAAAGGTCACAGAAGGCCTGGACGGATTGCGCGACCGCCTCGCTGAATACTTTCAAATGGGCGCCCGTTTTGCCAAGTGGCGCGCCGTGATTGCCATCGGCCGCGGGCTTCCGAGTTGGGGCTGCATTGAAGCCAATGCTCATGCTCTGGCTCGCTATGCGGCGCTGTGCCAGGAGGAAGGTCTTGTCCCTGTAGTAGAACCTGAGGTCGTCATGGATGGAGAGCATACGTTGGAAGAGTGTTGCGAGGTCACCGGCGAAATGCTGCGCACGGCGTTCAGCGAGTTGTTCGCGCAAAGGGTGGTTCTGGAAGGTATGGTCCTGAAGCCCAATATGGTGCTTCCCGGAATGTCCTCAAGCAGCCAGCCGACATTGGACGAGGTAGCCGACGCAACCGTGAACTGCTTCCTGCGAGCCGTCCCCGCTGCTGTGCCGGCGATAGCGTTCCTGTCGGGCGGCCAACCGGCGGAATTGGCCTCGGCCCGTTTGAATGCGATGAATGTCAGATTCAAGTCACGGCTGCCGTGGGCATTGGCATTCTCATTTGCTCGCGCCATCCAACAACCTGCCTTGGAGATTTGGAAGGGGCAGGATGACAACGTATCGGCCGCACAGCAGGCCTTGTATCATCGGGCGCTCTGCAACAGGGCGGCACGCCGCGGTGAATACGACGCGGCAATGGAGAAGAGATGACCGGAAGCAAGCACAACCATGAAGGAAACAGTGGCGACAGCGGTGAACCGGAACCTGGCCCTTACTGGAAGCGTATGCATCGTGACTGGCGCTTCTGGATAGGCGCGCTCCTTATGGGCGCTGCACTCGCCATCTACGTTCTGAGCGGTGACCTGGCATGGGTTCCAAATGGCCATCGGCAACCTGCGATGCCAGCGCCTGCTGCGAATTGAGTCCAGCCTCACCTACCGTACCGATGTAGCGATACCCTGGCGGGTATATCCTTGCTTGCCTTGGCGATAAGTGAGCCTGGCAGATGGAGCAAGCAGGCGAGGAGATTCGATGAGCGGTTGTAGGTTGCAACGCCTCGGCATGATCATGGAGCCCGATCCGGGTAATCCCCAGGAAGTGGAAGGGGTTCTCAATCCGGGAGTCGTTCGAGGCCCTGATGGCGAACTGTATCTCTTCCCGAGGTTGGTCGCGAAGGGAAATTATTCGCGGATCGGGATAGCGCGCGTGCGGTTCAATCAAGCCGGCGATCCGATGGGTGTAGAGCGCCTTGGCATCGCGCTGGAGCCTGAGGCCGATTATGAGCGGCGCCCCGACGGCGGGGGAGGCTGCGAAGATCCTCGCGTCACTTTCGTGGAACCGCTCAAGCGCTACATCATGACTTACGCGGCATTTTCGCCACGGGGACCAAGAATCGCGATGGCAGAGTCAGAGGATCTTTTCCATTGGAAACGTCTCGGGCTCGCAACCTACGCTCATTGGCACGGCATCGAACTGGCGGACGTCGACGATAAGGATGCGAGTCTGTTTCCGGTCGGGATCCCAAACTCAGCGGGACAACTGGAATTGGGAATGCTTCATCGTCCGCTCTTTCCCGGCACTCGGCCCGAGGAGACTGCGTGCCAGCCTGGATCCCGGCAAGTGGACTTGAATCACGAGAGCATTTGGATCTCCTACTGTCCGCCTGTTCTGATGAGCGAGTCGCCGGATCGCCTGGGCCAGTTTACATCTCATCATCGATTGGCAACTCCGGTGTCCCCCTGGGAGAGGCTCAAGATCGGCGCAGGGACTCCCCCGATCTTGACGAAGCACGGCTGGCTCATCGTTTATCACGGCGTGAGCGAAGTTCCCGGCGCAGGTGGAGATCATCCGCTGTGCTACTCGGCCGGAGTGATGGTGCTCTCAAAGCAGCATCCGCGATTGATTCGTTATCGTTCGGCTCAGCCAGTGTTGACACCGATGCTTCCACAGGAACGCGATGGGACGGTCGCCAATGTCGTATTCCCGACCGGCATCGACCGGCGCGACGACCTTGGTACACCGGATCGCTTCGACGTCTATTACGGGATGGCCGACAATCGCATTGGTGTGGCCCGCCTCGACTTGCCGGAACAGTTATCGGCAGAGGCAGTCGCCGACGCGCCGGAGGCAAAGGTATAAACAGGAGGCCATTGAGGAATTGAGAACTCGAAGAATACCCATTCGAATGGGCTGGCGGAAGGAAAGCAGATGAAGAAGGCAACTGGGATCACATGCGTATTCCTGGATATAGGCGGTGTCCTTCTGACCGATGGGTGGGATCACCTGGCGCGCAGACGGGCGGCGAAGAACTTCAAACTGGAGTGGGCCGAGATGGAGGAGCGCCATTGCCTCACGTTCGAAATCTTCGAGGAGGGCAAGATCACGCTGGACGAGTATTTGAGCCTGGTTGTGTTCCACCAAAAGCGGACCTTCACGCGCAATCAGTTTCGGCGCTACATGTTCGCGCAGTCGAAGGCCTTCCCGGAAATGATCGAGCTTGTCTCTCAACTCAAGTTGAATCTGGGGTTGAAGATAGCGATCGTCAGCAATGAAGCGCGTGAGCTGAATGCATATCGGATCGAGCGGTTCAAGCTGGACAGGTTGGCCGACTGCTTCATATCCTCTTGCTTCGTTCACATTCGCAAGCCCGACGCGGATATTTTCAGGCTTGCTTTAGATATAGCTCAGGTGCGGCCCGCGTGCGCTGTCTTTATCGACAATACCCCGATGTTCGTTCAGATCGCCGAGGGCCTGGGAATTCATGGCATTCTTCATATAGACTGCCAATCCACGCGTGCCAAGCTATTCCATCTCGGGCTGAATGCCGAATGACCGTGGGATGTAAGGTTCGCGTACGATAGGCGAGATGCTGACGCCGGTG
>PLOG01000020.1 GCA_003142935.1 Acidobacteriaceae bacterium | reverse complement strand
ATCTGACGACAATACAGGTTTCTCAGACTTGCTATTCTCTATTCCCGATTCCCTGCTTCCAGCCACCTCGCCAGAAACCCTTTCAACTCCTCGGGGGGCCGCAACCAAACATCCGCTGCCGTCTCCCGCGACCCTAGACGCACAAGCACGCTGAGGTGCGGACCATCCGCGCCATTCACCGCCCGAAACGCCACCTCGTCCGTCACGTCATCGCCCAAAAACGCGACCGCCCCGCCCGCCCCAGCCTCTTCAAGAATCGCCTCGACCGCAGCCCCCTTGTCGCGTCCCGCGCGCAGCTCCAGCCCCGCTTCGAACTCCAGCAGCCCCAACCCTTCCATCCGTGCCAATGGCTCAAANNGCATTGGCTTTGTCTTCAAACAGCCCGCCCAGGCTGTCCCGCCGCAGCCGTTCCCGCAGATCGTCGAGGCGCGCCCGCGTCGCCGCTGGAGCCTCCTCCAACTCGCGCCGCCCATCGGAATAGAGCCGCTCCGCCCCGTGCAGTCCCCACACTTCGAGCGGCGGGTCCAGGGTGAGCAGCGGCGCAATCTCCCCAGCCGGCCGGCCGGTAATCACGACCATCCGCGTCCGTTCCTGTTTCTGAATGCGCCCCAGCATCTCCCGCACGCCTGCCCAAGGACGCGCCTGAAAGCGATCCACGCGAAAGGGCGCCAGCGTCCCGTCGTAGTCCAAAAGCAACAGTGGGTTGGGTGCGCCCGCAAAGGCGTAAAAAAAATCCCTCAGCTTCTCTGCGGCTTCTTCCCTCAACCCTCGCTCGCTTTCAGGAAACCTCTGAAGAATCCGATGTTTTGAAAGGACACATCTACCGCTCGCTGAAAACTCGTCTCTTTTACGCTGTTTTGAAAGGGCACGACTTCAGTCGTGCCATAAATCTCGCAAAATAACCGTGGGCTTTAGCCCCTGAGGGAGCACCCGCCCTTCAGCCCTGCCCGCGCGGAGATCCCCTACGCCCGTTTCTGATCCGCAACGTGCAACGCATGCTCTGACACGGGCGCAGCCCGATGAATCTCAATGCCCTCTCCGCCTTCGAGCCGTAACTCGCGCAGGTCGCCCAGCACGTTGGCTGCCCAGCGGTAGATATTGTGTTCCATCACCTGCCGCCGCATCCGCCGCATCCGCCGTCGCCGCTCTTCGCGATTCATCTCCAGACCTTCATGAACCGCCTCGGCCACGCCTTCAGTGTCGTATGGATTCACAATAAGCGCATCCCGCAGCTCCACCGCGGCTCCCGTAAATTTGCTCAGCACCAGTACGCCGTCCTCATCCTCGCGCGCGGCCACGAACTCCTTGGCCACCAGGTTCATTCCATCGTGCAGCGAGGTCACCAGGCACACGTCCGCCGCACGGTACCACCGCCCCACCTCCTCGTGGTTCAGTTGGCGATTGATCAGCACGATCGGTTTCCAATGCGCCGTCTGGTAACGCAAGTTGATCCGCTCCACCGTCTCCTCAACCTGCAGCCCCAACTCGGAATAGCTCGGAATGCGCGTCCGGCTTGGCGCAGCAACCTGCACCATCGTCATCCGTTCCCGATGCCAGGGATGCGCCTCCAGCAGCTCCTCGATCGCCAGCAGCCGCTCCACGATTCCCTTGGTGTAATCCATCCGATCGACGCCCAGCACCAGGCTCTCCGCCCTTACCCCAAAGCCGCTCAGCAGCTCTGTGCGCGCAAACGCAACTTCCTGTTCCGCCTGAGCTTCTTCCTCAGGGTCGGGATCCAATTCCGGCAGGGGTCCTTCAAACGCCACGCTCACCGGATACGGCCGAACCGTGCTCAGGTGCCGATTCCTCAGCACTGTCATGTGTTCGCGATCGGTGCGCGACTCCAGCACCCGGTCCACTGTCGCAAGAAAATTGTTGCAATGCAGCGGAATGTGAAATCCGATCAGATCGGCGCCCAACAGCCCATCCAGCAGTTCGTCTTGCCAGGGGCATATGCCAAACGCCTCCGGATTCGGCCACGGAATATGCCAGAAAATCGCAACCCGCGCATCTGGCCGCACCGCCTTCACCAGCCGCGGCAACAGGGCGAAGTGGTAGTCCTGCGCAAACACAACCGGGTTCGTGCAGCCTTCCATCTCTTCAACTACGGCAGCCGCAAAACGCGCATTCACCTGCTGGTAGCACTCCCAGTCCGCGGCGCGGAAGATGGGCCGCGTGTGCGCAATGTGGCATAACGGCCACAGCCCCTCGTTCGCAAAGCCGTCGTAGTACTGCGACTCCTCTTCCGCGGAAAGCCATACCCGCCGCAACGTGTAGCGCGGATCGTCCGGGGGCACGCGCAAACGGTCGAATGCGTCCACCATCGAAGCGTCGGCATCGCCGCTCCCACTCGCCACCCACACCCCATCGCATGCCCGAAGCACCGGTTCAATTGCCGTTACCAGGCCGCTCGGAGGCACGGTGCACACCGTCTCTCGCCCTTGACGAATGTGCACGTACGGCTCGCGATTTGAAACCACAAAGATGCGGCTTGAGCCCGACCTGTCGCTCATATGCACGGCCAGCCGCTCCTCGGTCCACATATGCTCCCCGGCATCCCGCAGACGCGCCTCGGTTGCAGCCGAAGCTCGCGCCGCTATCAGACTCTCTGCCATCGTTTCCACTTCTCGAACCAATGGCCTGAATAGCTTCCAATCCCCAATGGTAAACTTCTCCGTCGCGGACTCGGCAGGTTGTTCTGTTTGGTCTGCCCGCAGCCGCAACAGGCGCAGTTTCTCCGCCACCTGCGTCATCGGCCGCAGCAAGAACCAGCTCACCATGGCCAGCGTCACCACCACGATGAAGAACACAAGCGCAACAATCCGCAAAAAGCTCCGCTGCCATACCGCGATTCCCTCGCTCCGGATATAGCCGGCGTCGGCCACAACCGCCAGGGTCCCTATCAACGCGTTTCCATTGTGCAGGGGCTGCGCCTCTTCCAGCCATTGCCAATCGCCGGAGTGTCCGAATGCGCTGACCACATCCCCTTTTTGAATCGACTTCTGGATCACCCCGTAGGGCAGGGCCCGCAACACTTCCTGAGGCCCGGTGCAGGCCAGCAGCTTTCCTTGGCCGTCATACACCGCCAGGCCCAGAACGCCGGTATGGGTCTTCAGGAGTTCCACCACGCCTGGAAGGGCAGATGGGTCGCCAGTCTCAAGCGCGCCGGTCACGCCCGGCTGAACGCTCATATCCATCCACTTGATGCGCCGCTCCAGTTCCACGCGCAAAGTATGCTTATGAGCCAACACGTCGAAATAGGTCGAGGCTACCGAGACCAGCGTCACGGCCACAATCAGGGCAAGGATCAGACGCACACGGAACAAGTGCATTCGTTACCCCCTATCCTTATTAGATGCCCTTTCGTCTTCTCCTGGCAGCCGGGCCAGCAGTTAAGTTGCATTTCTTCCAATTTTAAAGAACTTACGCGGTTGATTCTCACCGGGGAACCAGCCATCCCTCAACCGCCGGCTGCTTTCCACAACCAACCCTCGCCTGCCTGCATAGCGCCCGCCAATCAGCGTCCGCTCAATGCGCTATTCTGTCCAAGACAGTAACACAAAGCCTCCATCCCGCAAACCGGCACAAAATATGGCGATAATTCCGATCGAACGCACCGCCAAACAACTCGTGCTCACCATGCAGGACTATTCCGTGTTTGCCTGGCGCGCCTTCATGAACCTCTACACGGAGCCCCGCTACTGGTCTGAGTTCCTCATTCAGTCCGACATCATCGGTGTCGGGTCCACGGCCATCGTGTTGCTCGCCGGCTTCTTCACCGGAGGCGTGCTTGCCCTCCAGTCCGCCGCCACGCTCTCCCAGTTCGGCGCCACCGCGGTCACCGGCCAGTTCGTCGGCATCACCATGATCCGCGAACTAGGGCCCGTGCTCTCTGGTATCATGGTTGCCGGCCGCAACGCCTCCTCCATGGCCAGCGAACTCGGGTCCATGGTGGTTACCGAGCAGATTGACGCCATGCGCGCCCTCGGTGTCGACCCCATGCGCAAGCTCGTCACCCCGCGCATCTTTGCCTGCATCTCCATGCTCTTCTTTCTCACCATCGTTGCCGACGCTTTTGGAATCATCGGCGGCGGCGCGGTCACTGTCTTTCTCAATCACCAGGACGGAACCCAGTACTTCTCCAAGGCCTGGGAGTCGCTCCGCTACCCCGACATCATCCAGGGTCTCGTCAAGCCGCTCTTCTCCGGCTATATCATCGCCTCCGTCGGTTGCTTCTATGGCTTGAGAACCACGGGCGGAACCCAGGGTGTAGGCCGTTCCACCATCCAGGCCGTCGTCAACTCTTCGGTACTCATCATCCTGGTCGACTTCCTTCTCACCAGGGTGCTGCTGGCCTTCTTCCCTCCTCTATGACGGCCTTCACCAATTTCGGCCCGCCCGATCCAGACTCGCCTGCTCCAGACTTGCCTGACCCAGGGCAGTCCGGAAAGAAATCGGCAGCGGATAAGGCTCCCGTCGTAGCCTTTCGCAACGTCTCCATTGCATTCGATGGCCCACCGGTCCTCAACGACATCACGTTCTCGGTGGCGCCCGGTGAAACGCGCATTCTCCTCGGCCCCGCCGGCGTGGGCAAAAGCGTCCTGCTCAAGCTCTGCAATGGATTGCTCCGCCCCGACAGCGGAAGCATCCAGCTCTTCGGCGAAGAAATCGCTGCCATGCCCGAGGAGAAGCTCTTCCCCCTGCGAACCCGCATCGGCATGGTCTTTCAGGAGGGCGCACTCTTCGATTCACTCACCGTCCGTGACAACGTCGCCTACCAGCTCATCCAGGAAAATGTCCCCGACGACGAAATCGATACCCGCGTCCGCGAAGCCCTCTCTTTCGTCGGTCTTGAGGAGACTTTTTCCTTTTTTCCGGCCAGCCTCTCCGGCGGCATGAGGCGGCGCGTCGCCATTGCGCGCGCCTTTATCAACCATCCCGACATGCTGCTCTACGACTCGCCCACCGGCGGTCTAGACCCCGTCACCTCAACCACCATCATCGAACTCATCGTCAAGGAGCGCGACGTCCATCGCACCCCTTCCATCCTGGTCACCCATCGCCTTCAGGACGCATTCATGCTTTGCACCCACGAATTTGCTACCAAATACGACTGCATGATTCCATTCCCCAATGGCGAGACCGACCCAAACACCACTTTCCTCATGCTTGAAGAAGGCCGCCTGATCTTCGACGGCTCCCTCCAGGACCTCCTCAAGTCCCAAAACCCCTTCGTCCGCGAGTTCCTGGAGTAGGGCTCTTTTCAATTCTCCGCTGGCGATGTATGCTATACATCGTGAAGCGGACCCAGCTCTATCTCGACGACGATTTGTGGCAGGCTCTCCACACCAAGGCGGCCATCGAGAAAACGACCGTCTCCGATCTGGTGCGCACCGCCGCCCGCAAACACTACCTCGACGATTCCGAGAAGCGCCAGAAGGCGTTGATGGGCATTGTCGGCATCTGGAAAGACCGCACCGACTTGCCTGACACCGAGACCTATGTGCGTAACCTGCGGAAAGGCACACGTCTGAAGCGATTGGGGATCTTGTGAGCGTCCTGCTCGATACCGACGTCGTAATCGAGATTCAGCGCGGCAGGGACCGCCAGATCGGCGCGCAATGGGCAGACCTGGTAACCTCCGGCGCAATGATTCTCTATTCGCCTGTCGTGGCCGCGGAGACCTGGGCTGGGGCACGCCCGCAGGAGCGTTCTCACGTTGAGAGCTTCTTTGATGCGCTTGTCTGCCTGCCGGCCGACGATCGGACCGGCAGGTTGGCAGGCGAGCTTCTGCACAAATATGCGCGCAGTCATAGCTTGGAGGTTCCCGACGCACTTATCGCCGCAGCCGCCATTCAGCACAAAGCCTCCCTGTGGACCCGCAACCGCAAACACTACCCCATGACGGGCTTGTCCTTTTATAGCTGAGGCATTGCGCATCAATAACAGCTTCAACTCATCGCGTCAGGGCACGACTTCAGTCGGGCCGCAAATGTCGCAAAATGAACTTGGGCTTTACAGGCTGCGGAAAAACTCTTCTGGCCTGGGATAAGTGTCAGTCGTCCACCGGCTTCGCCGACCCGCGATAGATGAAACCGGCAGCGGTCCTTCTACCGTAGGGAGATTGGATAATAGCCCAGGACAAGCGCAGCGCAGTCCTGGGTCAGCATCCAACAATAGCCCCCGTCCCGTAGGGACGGCGCGAAATCAGCCATTTGCAACCTCGTTGGAAAGCAGTTTCTTTTTGGGGCACGACTTCAGTCGTGCCGAAAACACAACAAAACAAGCCTGGGCTTTACAGGCTGCGGAAAAACTCGGTATTGACACAAATCTTCAGGGCTTTGTAACAGGGCACGACTTCAGTCGGGCCGCAAATGTCGCAAAATGAACGTGGGCTTTAGCCCCTGCAAAACTCCACTTCGCGCCAAAATCAAATTTGGACCTTTTTCCGCAGTCTGCTTAGCCCCTGAGGCATGCTTGTCGGTCTTTTTCCAATCTCAGCGCTTTGTCGGAAATCTGTAGCCTCCAACCCGTTTCAGACCGCGGCGCCTTCGCGCTGCTTCAACCCCGGAAGCGCCCTTATCGACTTTCCAGCCTTCTTCTCGGCAATGCGCAATTCGTAAAGGCTCTGCAGATTGAGCCAGAACTCGGCGCTCGTGCCAAAAAAGTGGGCAAGGCGCAAGGCAGTATCTCCGCTGAGACCACGCTGCCCGTTCAAGATCGCCGTCACGCGGTTTGCCGGCACAGCCAGCTTGCGCGCAAGCTCTGAGGCGCTCATCCCCAGAGCCTCAAGCTCCTCAGCCAAATGCTCCCCTGGATGGATCGCAGTCACTGCCATGATTCTCTCCTAGTAATAATCGACTACCGCAACGTTCGAAGGCCCTGGCGCCTTTTCATGCAACTCAAAACAGATTCTCCCCTAGCCTTAGCACTTTGTATGCGTTACGTAAATCATATCGACGCTTATTGCCCCGGCATCGCCAGGGACCTTGGGTTCACCCTGTATTGACATCCGTTATTCACCGTTTCCCTCGCCCCATCCCTATCTGCTAGCCTTACATGTTTTGAGTTGCAAGCGAATGGCAGGTGTGTAATGGCCTTCAAATTCCAGAACTTCGACTTCCTTCATCTCGACTCCAGCTTCAGCGAAGACGAACTCCTCGTCCGCCGCACCGCTCGCGACTTCGTCGAAGACAACCTCGTTCCCATCATCGAAGATTGTTTCCGCGAGGGCCGCTTCCCGCGCGAACTCATTCCCCTTATGGGCCAGTTGGGCTTCTTCGGCGCAACCATCGAGGGCTACGGCTGCGCCGGCATGTCTAATGTCGAATATGGCTTGGTCATGCAGGAGCTTGAACGCGGCGACTCCGGCCTGCGCAGCTTTGTCAGCGTCCAGTCGGCGCTCGTCATGTATCCCATCTACACATTCGGCTCGGACGAGCAAAAAAATACCTGGCTCCCCGCCCTCGCCAGCGGCCAAAAACTCGGCTGCTTCGGACTCACCGAACCCGGCTTCGGCTCAAATCCCGGCGGCATGACCACCCGCGCCCGCAAGTCCGGCGACGGGTACATCCTCAACGGCGAAAAAATGTGGATCACCTCCGGGACAATCTCTGACGTCGCCGTCATCTGGGCTAAGCTCGAGGGCGCAGGCCCAAGCGGCAACGACTCAGTGCGCGGTTTCCTGGTTGAATCCGATCGCCCCGGTTTTTCTGCATCGGAAGTGCACGGCAAGTGGAGCCTGCGCGCCTCCTCAACCAGCGGCCTCACGCTCCAGGATGTCCACATTCCCGCCGCCAACCTGCTTCCCGGCGCAAGGGGCTTGAAAAGCCCACTGATGTGTCTCAATCAGGCCCGCTACGGCATTAGCTGGGGCGCCATCGGCGCAGCCATGGACTGCTACTCAACCGCGCTCCAATACTCAAAACTGCGGAAGCAGTTCCACGACCAGCCCATCGCCGGCTACCAGCTCATTCAGGAAAAACTGGTCTGGATGGCCAGCGAAATTTCCAAAGCCCAGTTGCTCTCGCTCCAAGTAGGCCGCCTCAAGGATACAGGCGCTGTCGGCCATCAGCACATCTCCATGGCCAAGCGCAACAACGTGTGGATGGCTCTCGAGTGCGCACGCCTGGCCCGCGACATCCTCGGCGCCAACGGCATCACAGACGACTACCCCATCATGCGCCACATGATGAACCTCGAATCCGTAAAGACCTACGAAGGTACGCACGACATCCACACCCTTATCCTTGGCCAGCACCTCACCGGCATCGCCGCTTACTGAGCCAAATTTTAAAAACCCGCTCCAGAGGGATACGATTCATGCCCTCCAAATGCATAATCTTAGTCATGCCAATTCAACGAATTTGCATAGTCGCCTTTGCCGCTGCGTGTCTGACCTCAACTACCTTCGCCCAGCAGCCGTCCGCACCCATAGTCCTCCACGCCGCGCGCCTGCTTGAGGTCGACACCGGCGCCATCCTCCATCCCGGCGAAATCCTCGTCGAGGGCGACCGCATCCGCACCGTTGGCACATCCGTCGACCACCCGCAGGGCGCAAAGATCATCGATCTTGGCGATACCACCCTGCTCCCCGGCCTCATTGACGCCCACGTCCATCTCTTTCTTCACCCCGGCGCTGAAGACCTGCAGACCGTCGCGGAGTCCGTCCCCTGGCGCACCATCCTCGCCGAGCAGGCCGCCAAGGCCGATCTCCTTGCCGGATTCACTGCCGAGCGCGACATGGGAACCGAAGGCGCGGGTTCAGCCGACACAGCCATTCGCGACGCCATCGATCAGGGCCTCATCCCCGGCCCTCGCTTGCGCATCAGCGGCAACGCCATCGACATTCTCGGCGGCCATGAAGACGCCATCGGCTTCAACCCGGCGCAACACGTTTTTTCCAACGCCGACTACGCCAACTCCGCCGACCAACTCGTTGAAGTCATTCGAGAGCAGCACAAGCAGGGCTCCAGCTTCGTCAAAATCTACGAGACCGGCCACGACCGCATGATCGACGGCGTCCTCCATACTCCATACCAATATACTGAGGAACAACTAGCCGCCGCCGTCGCCGAGGCCCATCGCCTGGGCATGACGGTCGGTGTTCACGCCATGGGCGAGCCCGGCACGCTCTACGCAGCGCAGGCCGGCGTCGCCTCCATCGATCACGCCACCCAGCTCAGCGACGAGACCATGCGCCTGATGCGCGACAAGCAGATTCCCGCCGTGCCCACCTTCGCCATCTTCGAATACTTCGCCCACCACCGCGAGTCGCAGGACCAGGCCGCGCAAGAAGCCGCGATACTCGACTACAAAATCGCCGAATTCAAAAAGCAGATCGCTGCCGGAGTGCCTTTTGCGGTGGGCTCCGATGTCGGCCCCTTTCCTCACGGCACGCAAGCCGTCGAAATGGAATTGATGGTCCGTTACGGCATGAAGCCCCTCGCCGTCCTCCAAGCCGACATGCTCAATGGCGCAAAAGTGCTCGGCTGGGAAGGCCAGATCGGCCAGCTTAAGCCCGGCTACTACGCCGACATCGTCGCCGTCCCCGGCAATCCTCTCGACGACATCGGAGCCGTCGAGCACGTAAGCTTCGTGATGAAGAATGGCGTAGTCATACGACAATAAAAGCCGCGCCCTTCCCATCCACGATCCCGCCGGCGGATAGTACACTCTGTTGTAACCGGACAGCCAAGATTCGCGATTCAGTCCAAACCTTCCCCGCATTACTAACAGCTAAATCCCAGCAGGAGTTGACATCGTGCGCCTCGCAGCTCTGCTTCTTCTCGCCGCTGTCCCCATCGCCATTCACGCCGCTTCGCCTGCTTCGTCCGACCCGCGCCTGCAAGGCGCCTACAAATTCAACGAAGGCGGATGGACCTACGTCCATCTCCAGGGCACGCCGGAGCAAGTCGGCTTCCAACATGGCTCCCTCCTTGCGCGCGAGATTGAAGACAACGTCAACGTCTACAAGGTAGAGATGCCGAATACTGTCCAGCGTGACTGGAGCTTCTTTCGCGATTCTGCAAAGAATGTGCTCTGGCCGCACCTCGATCCCGAGTATCGGCAGGAGTTGCAGGGAATCGCCGCAGGCCTGCATGCGCAAGGATCGGCGCTCGATCTGTGGGACATCGTCGCGCTCAACGGCAATCTCGAGCTGCGCGGCTACTACCTGCCGGCCCTTAATGCACAGCACAAAAGGCCCAACCCGCCCCTGGCTGTTGCGCCCGGCAAGTGCAGCGCATTTATAGCCACCGGCTCAGCCACCAAGGACGGCAAAATTGTCATCGCTCACAACAACTGGTCTTCCTACGCGGAAGGCGAGCGCTGGACTGTGGTCTTCGATATTGTCCCTGCAAGCGGGCAGCATTTCATCATGGATGGTTTGCCGGGCGTAATCACCAGCCAGGACGACTTCGGCGTGAACGCAAGCGGGCTCATGATTGCCGAGACCACGCTGCCTAAGGCTGCAGGTTTCGATGTGAATGGAGTTGCGGAGTTCGACCGCTCGCGCAAAGCCATGCAGTATGCCACATCCATCGATGAATACGCAGCGATCATGCGCAAGGGCAACAACGGCGGCTACGCGAATTCATGGCTTATCGGCGATCGCAAAACCGGCGAGATCGGCTATCTCGAACTGGGCCTCCGCCACACTCCGCTGACCAGGAAGAAGGACGGCTACTTTGTTTCGTCGAACTTTGCGGCCAACCCTGACCTGGTGCGCGACGACACGCCGGGCTTCGATCCCGCCGATCCGGAGCCTTCCATGAACGCGCGCCACATTCGCGCCGAGCAGTTCGTGCAGGAGCATTACGGCAAGCTCGATACCGCTCTTGCTGAAGCCTATCTCTCCGACCACTTCGACACCTATGAACACAAAACCGATGCCGGCAAGCGCAGCCTCTGCGGCCATGAGGATACGTCACCTATCGGCGAAAAAGTCTGGGCAGATCCGCCCTTCAACCCCGGTGGTGCGGTCACCGGCAAGGTGATGGATTCGGAGATGGCCGCAAAGCTCAGCTTCACAGGCCGCGCCGGGCATCCCTGCGGCGAAGACTTCAAGGTCGCGCCGTTTCTTGCCGTGCATCCTGAGTTCTCGTGGCAGAAATCCATCCTCCACGACATGATCGCCGGCCCCTGGACAACGTTCACGGCGGATGAAAGGCCGCCGGCAGCGATCGCAATAAACTAGGCCCGCTCGAAGCGTGACTGCGCCGCCAGGGCCCAGGATCCTCCCCAAATGCCAATGGCGATAAACAAGCTCGACCACTGGTCCGGATCGGTGAGCGCGCCCGGAATGCCGTAGAACCCGAGCGTTCTGGGAACATGCAGCGTGATCACCCAGATCCCAAACATCAGGCCGAGCCCCGCCAAACTCCACCGTTCCAGAACGCCCAGGCCAATCCCCACGCCACCTGCAATGAGGACTAACCCAAAAAATGCAACCCAGAACAAATGCCATGGAATCCAGTCCGGCAGCAGTGATCCGATGAAAACGAGACCCAGAAAGTGATCCACTCCAAACACGATCATCGCAATCGCAATCGTAGTGCGGCATGTGCGGGCAAGCAATGCCGGCAACGCCGTACGACCGGGTATGAGCAGTGCCATGCAGGCCAGCGTCAAGGGTTCAAGCAAAACTGTGCGCAGCCCCATATCGCCGGGCAGCGCAATATATCTCGGCAAGACAATAATCAGCGCGCACGCAACCAGCAGAGCGCCCAGCAAAAATGCCGAGGCCCGAAGCCGGCGGCGAAACAAAAGACCCGCACCGCACGTAATCCAGATTGCACCGAACGCGACAGCCAACCACGGAATCGCAGGCACCCACGGAAGAACTGGAATTGCGTTATAACCAGGCCCGAGCGCATTCTGCGAAGTGCGAGCGCAAACCAGCGTCTCGGCGCCCAGCGCGACAATGGCAAAAGAGAAAATCGCGCGCCCAGGACGATCCAGCGCATCCACTATCTCATCTAACCGCGACTCAAACCGTTTCCGCAGTGCGGGGATTTCATTCGCCATCTCAGCGCCCTCCCGGCCCATTCAACTTCAAGTGTCCAATCGCGCTCGCGTCCTGAGTCAAAAGTTCGTTTCACAAATCCGGTAGTCAAGCCAAGTCGAGCCCTGGAGCGTTCCATCGTCCCATCGATCAACCGCCATTAACATTGCGACATTGCATAACCGTCCATTTAGCATTGCGCCATCGCACAAATCCGCCAACTCGCTAACTTGCCATTTCCGCGAAGCGGAAGCTGACTTGCTGAAGTTTTTTAAAACCCTCGCCAGATCTATCGGGGGAATCTCAGATTCACCGCACTCGTCTGCTCAAACCGTAATCACCAGGTCCGAATACGCCGCCAGATGCGGGTCCTCGGTCACCAAGTGCATCAGTTCGGAGATCGCTTGCGCCACCAGCAGCCGGTCAAAAGGATCTCCGTGATGGAGGGGGAGCTTAGCCACGCCCGTAGCATGACGGCCCAGCACTGGAAGCTCTTTGAAACCGCTTGCTCCAATTAGACTGAGCATTGCGTCCGGGTCTGCCTTCATCTTCCCCAGACGCACTTTGATTGCGATCTCCCAAATGCTCGCAGAAGAAACGTAGATTGCAGCCGCGCTCTCAAGAAAGCTGCGCATCTTCGCATTTAGACGCGGACTTTGGTTTACGACCCACAAAAAGATGTGCGTGTCGAGCAGAAGTCGCACCATCAGGCCTCCGGCGTAATCAGGAAATCTTCAGGTAGCGGAGCATCGAAGTCGTCTGCGATCCATATCTTGCCCTTCAAAAGGCCGTAACGGATTTTCTGCTTCGCGGGCTCCAGCTTCGTCAGCCGCACCACAGGCTTCCCCGCTCGAGCAATCACCACTTCCTCGCCCTTTTCGGCAAGCTCAATCAACTTTGAAAGCTGGGTCTTGGCCTCGAAGATGTTCACGGTTGTCATCGCGGGCTCCAGTTTAGCTAAGTCTAGCTTAGCACCGGTTCGCCTCAAACCGCTACTGTAAAGCTCTCCTCGGTCCGTGTCACCGCGCGGTAAAGCGTATCCCGCTCCACCGGAACCCGCCCAGCCTCCGTAATCAGCCGGCACAGCTGCTTGCGCGTCATCCCCTGTGGCGTCGTCGCCCCGGCATCGTGGTAAATCTTCTCCTCGATCACCGTGCCATCCAGATCGTCGGCGCCAAACCGCAGCGCAATCTGCGCGATCTTGGGCGTCATCATCTGCCAGTAGGCCTTGATGTGCGGGAAGTTATCCAGCAGCAGCCGGCTCACCGCAATCTGCCGGATGTCGGTCAGCCCGGTCGTCACCGGCAAGTGATCCAGCGCCGTGTTCTCCGGATGAAACGCCAGCGGAATGAAAGTCTGAAAGCCGCCCGTCTCGTCCTGCAATGCGCGCAGCTTCAGCAAATGATCCACGCGGTCGGAGTCGTTTTCAATGTGCCCATACAACATCGTCGCGTTCGACTTGAACCCCAGCTTGTGCGCCAGCCGCGCCGTCTCCAGCCACTCCTCGCCGTCAATCTTGTGGTCGCAAATAATGGACCGTACCCGTGCCGCAAAAATCTCCGCGCCGCCGCCCGGCATGGAGTCAACGCCCGCATCGCGCAGCTTCACTAGTGTCTGTTCGATCGTGAGCTTCGCCCGCCGCGCCAGGTAGGCCACTTCCACCATGGTGAAAGCCTTGATGTGGACTTTGGGGAACCGTTCCTTCAGCCCCTTCACCAGGTCGAGAAAATACTCGAGCGGCAAATCCGGGTGCAGCCCGCCGACAATGTGAAACTCCGTCACCGCTTCGGAATAACCTGAGGCCGCCGTCTCCCAAGCCTCTTCGAGCGCCATCGTGTAGCCGGCCGAGTCGCCCTTCTTTCGCCCAAAGGCGCACAGCTTGCACGCCGCCACGCAAACATTGGTGGGGTTGATATGGCGATTCACATTGAAGTAGGTCACGTCCCCGTGCATCCGCTCACGCACGTGGTTGGCCAGCCAGCCCACGGCCAGAACATCCGCCGAGCCATAGAGCGCCACCCCATCGGCAAAATCCAGCCGTTCGCCGGCCTGCACCTTGGCGGCAATCGGCGCCAGCCGTGGATCATGACTCTGGAATGCACTAGGGTTCCGGGAAGACGGGGTTTCTACGCTCATAACAATATGATACAGAATTCCAATTCCACGAAATGTCCCTCGCCCTCAAGAACCGCCTTCCAAAGCGCCTCCGCGGCAAATCCTTCTTTTGCTCCCGCAAACCCCGCCTCGCTTAATCCACCCCAACTCAACAATTGAGAGATCACCCCGGATTCGATGCAAGAACACGCCAAAAACGTGCCTTTTTTGCGTCATTTTCCAATTGCACCAGTACCTTTCCGGAATTCGCTACCCATGTATCAGTACGTTCTTTAGAAAATATCCGTATGTATCAGTACGTTTTCGCGAGCAGATTTTCCTTCCGTCAATATCTCCGCAAGCAGGCAGAGCAAATCGAGCCCAAAGCTCCGCCCCCACCCCGGAATCGAAACTCCGCGTGCACACAGAGCCACACCGCCCCAGCACCGCCAAACGCCACCTGCTGAAAGCTGAGAGCTGACAGCTGAGAGCTGAAAGCTGAGAGCTGAAAGCTGTCTCCTAACCCCAAACTGCTAACTACTGCCCTTATAAAAGCCGCTGTGAGCACTTCTGACCATTCAGGGGCGGCCGAAGTCGAGTTATATTAGAAGCATGGCGGTTGCGGCAGAGCGGGATCATTACCTCTTCGGAGCGCTGGATAGCAGCGCCAAAAATCGCATCAAGCTGAATGAAGTCAGCTACGGCTATGAAGAGCCGGAGGGTGTCTTCCTCACGTCGATGGATTACGCAGTCAACTGGATTCGCAAGAGCTCGATCTGGCCCATGACCTTCGGCTTGGCCTGCTGCGCAATCGAAATGATGTCCATGGGCGCATCCCGCTTCGACGTAGCGCGGTTTGGCGCCGAGGTCTTCCGCCCATCGCCGCGACAGTCTGATTTAATGGTAGTTGCGGGCCGCGTCTCGCAGAAAATGGCGCCCGTGCTGCGCCGGCTCTACGACCAGATGCCGGAGCCTAAGTGGGTGATTTCAATGGGCGCTTGCGCCACTTCCGGAGGGGTCTTCAATAACTACGCGCTGCTCCAGGGTGTTAACCAGGTGGTGCCCGTCGACGTCTACGTCCCCGGATGCCCGCCGCGGCCCGAGCAACTCATTTACGCAATTACGCTTCTACAGGAAAAGATTCAGCGCGAGCGCCGCAGTTTGCTGAAGACACTGAACATAGGTTGAGGCGCGCGGCGCACGGTCTTCAACTGGGGATTAGTTACCCAAGTAACCACAAAATCGTTTGCGGAACTTGCCCAAATTGCCACCTGCGGAAGCAGGTAACTTGTTGAAAAAAGTGTCATGGGGGAATAATCCTATGGTACTTTTAAAAGTGCTTTAGGATGTCCGGAGTTTCGCGGAGGTTGCGAACCCGACTTGCGTGAGCTGGGGTTGGCGCTCGCGAAAAGTCATTTTCCATTTGTATTTCAGCTTTGTTGCGGAGGATAAACACATGTCTGCACGTTCTTTGAAATCTGTGAGTTGGGCCCTGACCCTGGCTTTTGTAGCTCTGCTGCCTGTTGCCATATCCGCGCAGGATGCAAAATCTACTAAGGCCGCTACTGATAATAACCCGTCGAGATGGGACATTTTCCTGGGCTACAGCTACCTTGCTCCTCACGGAACTGTCACCACTTCGCCTACCATTGGCTCCCCCATAACGGCAAGCTACAACGCCGTCAATGTCGGCGGTCTTTTCAGTGGTGCATACTTCTTCAATCGCTATCTTGGCGTCCAGGCCGAAGTCGGCATTCATGAGTGGGGCACCCAGTCAGCGAACGGCTCCAACATTGGTACGCACGGCAATGACGACGGCTTCTTCTCCCTCGCGGGCGGCCTGATCGCGCGTTTTCCCGCCGGAGCGATCACGCCCTTCGTCCACGGCCTCGTCGGTACCGACGATGTGGATGGGCCTTACCACCAGCCCTCTACATGGGGCCCGGCTCTGACTGTCGGCGGTGGCTTGGACTACGAAACCCCGTTCTTCAACCATCATCTCGCCATCCGCCTCTTCCAGGCCGACTACCAATACATCCACGCCGACTTTGGATCAGGCGACTACGGTGGCCGCGCCAATATCAATGCGGCAAGGCTCAGCGCGGGCATAGTTCTCCATGCAGGCTCCATCGTGCCGCCTCCGCCGGTGACACTGACGTGCTCGGCCAGCCCCGATTCAGTTTTCCCAGGCGACCCGATTACGGTGACGGCGACTGCCGGCAGCATCGAGCCCAAGTTGAACGTCATCTATTCGTGGAGTGGAACTGGCGCATCCGGCACCGCAACCACGACTACGATCGCTACGGGCGCGCTTGATCCCGGTACTTACACGGTCAAGGGAACGGTCAAGGAAGGCAAGGCCGGCAAGGAAGGCCTCAAGCCCGGTCAGACGGCGGATTGCTCGGCCAGCTTCACAGTGAAGGCGTTCGAGCCGCCGACGATCAGTTGCTCTGCTAACCCGACCACGATCAAGCCGGGCGAATCCGCCACGGTTACTTCGGTGGGTATGAGCCCGCAGAATCGTCCGCTGACCTACAGCTATTCGGCCACCGGGGGCACGGTCGCAGGCACCGGAACAACGGCTGAGTTCTCCTCTGCTGGTGCTCCGACAGGAGTGGTCGGAATCACTTGCAACGTGGCTGACGACAAGGGCCATTCGGCCGCCGCGAACACCAGCGTGACCATTGTGGCTCCGGTCATTCCGCCGGCGCCCAAAACACAGGCGCTCTGCTCCATCAGCTTCGTGACCGACGCCAGGCGGCCGACGCGCGTTGACAATGAAGCCAAGGCCTGCCTCGATCAGGTGGCCCTGGATCTGCAGCAACAAGCGGACGCCAAGGCCGTGGTTGTGGGCGAGTCGAACGCCAAGGAGAAGGGAATAACCGCCAAGCAGCAGAAGGTGGCCCTGAAGCATAAGAGGGCCAAGGTTGAACTCTTCGACGCACAGCGTGCAGTCAACGCCAAGGACTACCTGGTAACCGAGAAGGGCATTGACGCAACGCGCGTCAGCGTCGCCACGGGGACCGCCGATGGGCAGACGGTTGAAGACTATTTGGTGCCCTCCGGTGCGACGTTTGCCAACGATGTGCAGGGAACCACGCCAGTGGACGAGTCGACCCTGAAAGCGGAAGTGCGCAAGCCGCTGGCAGAACGGCACCCGGCCAAGAAGCACGCCGCGGCCAAATAGGTCTGCCGGCTATCGCCGGTAGTTAACAGCCAAGTCATGCCTTCCATCTCAAGATGGAAGGCATGATGAAATCAAGACCATGCGATTCCTCCTGCAATCCCTTGAGGCTGACCGGCAAGCCGGTTGGCCTCTTTGGTTTTCTGCGGCATTTTTTGTCATTCTTTTCTTGTCCCTGGGAGTTCATTGTTTGAAGATACTGCTCGAAATATGTTGGCGGCACGGCATTACGGCGTTGGTGGTTCCGGTTTTTCTTCTTGCATTTTGCGGTCAGGTAGTTCGGGCCGGGCAATCCCCGCACGATCTGGCGCCGAATGTAGCGGCCTGGACGCCGGTGGGGCCGGAAGGCGGCGACGCCCGGTCATTTGCGTCGGTACCAGGGCAGCCCAGCCATCTCTATCTTGGGACTACCAACAGCTGGCTCTACGAATCAGTGGACGCGGGAGCCAATTGGCATCGTCTTGCCAGGCTGGATGGCTCAGGCCACATGATCCTGGATCACATCGTCGTGGACTCCGCGGATCCCGCCACCATCTTTGTTGCCGGATGGAAAGACGCTGAGGGGGGGATGTGGGTTAGCCACGATCACGGCCGGCACTGGAGCGAGGTCCAGAATCTGCATGGGCAATCGATTCGTTCTTTTCTGCAGGCGCCGTCCGATCCGAACCTGCTGCTGGCGGGGACACTTGAAGGTGTGTTTCGTTCGATCGATAAAGGGGCAACATGGAGCCAAATTAGTACGCGGGGCAGTCGTGAGATTCACGAGGTGGAGTCGCTGGCTGTAGACCCATTAAACCCCGACATTGTGTACGCGGGCACCTGGCATCTGCCGTGGAAAACAGAGGACGGCGGCAAAAACTGGCACAACATCAAACAGGGGCTGATCGACGACTCGGACGTGTTCTCGATCATCCTCGATGCGGAGCGGCCGAGCACGGTGTTTCTGAGCGCGTGCAGCGGAATCTACAAGAGCCTCAACGGTGGCTTGCACTTCAGGAAGATCGAGGGAATTCCATCGACCGCGCGGCGGACGCGGGTTCTGCGACAAGACCCGGCGAATCGCGAGGTTGTTTACGCGGGCACCACCGAAGGGCTCTACAAGACGGTGGACGGCGGCAGGACCTTCAAGCGGCTCACCGGACCTGACGTGATTGTGAACGACGTGTTCGTCGATCCGCAGGATTCGAATCATGTGCTAATGGCCACCGATCGCGGCGGCGTGATGGTCAGCAGGGATGGCGGCGCAACGTTCGCTGCGTCGAACGAGGGAATCTCCGAACGGAAGGTGACGGCGCTGCTGGTGGATCGGGACAATCCAGCGCGGCTATTTGCCGGAGTAGCGAACGACAAGAATTACGGCGGTGTCTTTGTTTCTACGGACGGAGGGGGCGCTTGGCAGCAAATCGGCACGGGACTCGACGGACGCGATGTTTTTGCGCTGGCGCAAGCCAAGGATGGAACCGTGCTGGCGGGGACCAGCAGCGGAATCTTCGCTCTGGAACCAACCGCGCCTGCTGCCGCGACCGGCGGGGCGAGTTCCGAGCTGGCTTGGGAGGCGCGGAACACGATTGCCAACACGGTCATGAAGGTTTCCACCGAGACGGTTCTCAGGACGAAAGTCAATGTGGAAAAACAAGTTAAGGTCCCGGTCGTGGAACTCGATAGCCACGTGAACGCTCTCGATGTTTCAGGCGACGTATGGCTGGCCGCCGCTTCGCTTGGCCTGCTGACCAGCCGCGACCAGGGAGCGAGCTGGCAGGGTGGGCCGGTGCTGGGATTGGGCGAGTACCTGTCGGTGACGGTGCATGGAAACCTGATGGCAGCGGCGCGCGCCGACGGGGTGGTTCTGTCAAAGGACAGCGGACAAACCTGGTGGCCCATGGGGCTTCCGACAATGTTGACGCGGATTCGGCGGATCGAATTCGCGCCGGACGGAACCCTGTGGCTGGGCGCGCGCGAGGGAGTCTACTTCTCCAAAGACGATGGCAAATCGTGGCTCTGGATTGGACGGCTTCCCTTCCGCGATGTGGATGACCTGGAGTACGACGCTCAATCGCATAGGGTTCTGGTGAGCTCGCGGACCAACGATCAAGTGTTCTCCATCGACCCCAAAACGATGACCTGGAAGTGGTGGCACACGGGTTACCCAATCGCCCTGATTCGGCCTGCCGGCGACCGCCTGGTGGCGGCCTCGCTGGATGATGGAGTGGTTGTGGAGGCAGGGGGCAGGGGTCAGTAGTCAGGGGTCAGTGGACAGTGGACAGTGGACAGTGGACAGTGGACAGTGGACAGTGGACAGTGGACAGTGATCAGTGATCAGTGATCAGTGGTCAGTGGTCAGTGGACGGCGCTCGGCTTTCTGCTTTTGGCTTTTCAGCTTTCAGCTTTCAGCTCTCAGCTCTCAGCTCTCAGCTCTTAGCTTTCAGCTTTCAGCAGGTGGCGTTTGGCGGTGCTGGGGCGGTGTGGCTCTGTGTGCACGCGGAGTTTTGATTCCGGGGTGCGGGCGGAGCTTTTGGCTCGATTTGCTTGGCCTGCTTGCGGAGATATTGGCGCAAGAAAAATCTGCTGGCGAAAACGTACTGATACATACGGATGTTTTCTAAAGAACGTACTGATACATCAGTAGCGATTTCCGGAAGAGTCCTGGTGCATTGGGAAAATGACGCAAAAAAGGGCCATTTTCTTGCCTAACTGCTGACAAACTCGGGTTTCCCGGTGAAGCCGGCTAAAAGCGTCCCTCCGCGGCTAAAGCCGGCGTCGATGTTGTTGGCTTTGNNTTTGGCTAGGCTTGAGATGGGCTTGAAGCGGGATTGGCCTGGGAAGAGGCTGGAGATGCGGGAACAGGACAGATATAAATTGCGGCGGCGGCTGGATGAGGAGTTGCGGCCCTTCCGGGAGGCGGCCAAGGTTCGGAATCCGACGAATGGGCTGCTGCGGGTGGTCCGGAGAGCGCTTGGGATTCCGATGGCGGAGATTGCGCGGGAGATGGACGTGGTGGAGTCGGTGGTTTATGCCTTTGAGAATAGTGAGGTGAAGGGCGCGGTCAAGATGGCTTCGCTGGCGCGCGCAGCGGAGGCGCTGGGGTGCCAGTTGGTGTACGGGATTGTGCCGAGGTACGGGCAGACGTTCGAGGAGATGGCGGAGGAGAGAGATTGGCGGGAAGTGCTTGGACGCAGGGAGCGGGAAGACAGGGAACGGAAAGACAGGGATCAGGGATCAGGGGTCAGGGATCAGGAGAGAGCCTCCGGCTCTCAGGTTTCAGGTTTCAGCTCTGGCCCATCGGCGCNNGGGATGCGGCGGGGGCTGGGGCGTGACTTGGGGGTTGGCGTGAATGGAGATTATGGTGGGCGAGGGGGCGTTTTCCGGGAGTGATCCGGCCGACCGCCGCCGTGGCATCGTCGCTCCTTCTTCAGCTCTTACGTCTGAGTTCCTTGACCTTCTCCTCAGCCGGTGCGATCACTCGTTCATTCAGATTCGCCAATAGCGTTTCGGGGGTCTGATATCTGTAGGCTGGTAGCACCCAGGGATACGCTTGTAGATCATCGAACATCGCAAACTCCTGCTTGTCTTCGAGGATGGCTTTGCTGACGAGGATGGCTATTGGGACTATAAGGGCCTTCGGTACCTTGAGGAAGGCGACGACTTCACCGTCTATGCTCAGGACGGCAGCGTGGTGTGGCATGGCATTATTCACCGGGACTCGAAAACCGGAATAATTCCGCGTCAGGTACTCCGCAAAGGCAAACTGGTAAATGACCGAACCTGGAAGCAGCAGGTTGTCGGCGGCATGTGGGTACATTGGATTCAAAAAGGAATGGACCCCGAAGCGTGGGGCGATTTGTTCGTCGGCGAAAAGCGATGCCTGCTCAGACGTGACGAAAAAGGGTTGAATACGTAACGTGACTGGGAATTTCAACTTCGAGCAACACAGATCAGAAGAATGGACCTTTCGAGAAAGCGCCATGGGCCCGCTTTAGAGTAAATCCTTTTCTCTCGTGTACCTCCATAAGCGTCACCGATCGCCGTGCGCCTTGGTTCGCGCAAAATCCACAGAATAAACGAAAAAACGACCACATCCACGTAACCCAATGTTCATGCGCCGAACACGGCTCGCAACTCCTTGACGTCGCGCAGGTTGCGCTTTCCATGCTCAATCAGAAAGGGCCAGGAAGTGACACTCCCACCCCCCACTCGCAACACGTGCGACTTCGACGGCCGCGCCGACGAGCAAGGCCCGCTCATCCGCCAGCCAGCGCGGTCGGGCAACTCGCCCGCATCCGCCTCGAGCACTGGAGTGCCGAACGCTCCGCGATCCGCAACGGCAAAACCACCAACTTCAAATCCCCAGGTCGCCCACCCCACAAACCCAACACCAATCGCTTCGACGCCGCCCTGGTGCGCTGCATCGACTTCGAGCGCGAATTCTCCAAGCTCACCGCCGACGAGCAAACCATGTTGCTGGTCCAAACCAGAATGCCAGAATCACGAGTCATCTGCCAGGTCACGCACTACAGCGAGAAAGCTCTCGCCTACAAAATCCCCGCCACCCTCGCCAAGCTAGCCGCCATCCTCGACCGCGCGTCCATGCTCTGAGCAATGACGGCAACCGTCTAGCGGGTGAACCACCAAAGGCGTATCACGCTGACAAAGACGACGGTGTACGCCGACAGGAACGACGCAACCGCGATCTTACCGAGCAAGTTGACGCGTTTCTCAGAGCGGCTTCTTCGCGTTGCAGTCATCACATCATCTGACACTCTCGTCTGCAATGTGTCTATTATGTGATTCCCTAAGAGGTCGGCGTTCTGGAGCGCCGCCTCCGCACGTGCCGATGCCTCTGCGCTCAAGACTACCGCGAACCGGGCTGCGGCGTGAGCTTGCTCTGCATCAAGTCGAGCAATCTTGACAAAGGTGAAATTATGGCCAATCGCACAGATCAGAGATATCCAGAGAAGGGAGGCGATCACGGCAAGCCAACTAAGGTTTGAATGCACTGAGCCTATCAAGTGATCTGATTTTCCGAGTAGCGCGATGCCCACCGACACAGCCACGGCGATTGAGCCTGCATCCAGTGCCGAGAGCTTCTCGAAAAAGTCCGCCCTGACTTCAAGGCTTCGCCTATGCTCTTCCGCGGATTTCTCTCGCGCCTCCGTCGCAGAGGCCATTAGTTGCCCGGACCGTGCACGCAAAGGGTTGTTTTTCTCGTTCGTCATTCCCGCAGTTTACTCCCACCCCGCCGCCATCCTCCTGCAGGCTCCGCGCCGTGCTCCAGGCTGGATTGGTTCTGTCGCGGCGACGCGACGCCACCCGTCCAGCCCTACGCCCCGCGCTCCGCTGCTGCAGACACGCAACCCACCGGACGCGAAGTCAGCGCTGTAAAAGACCATAGATAAAGATCTAGCTATACAAGGTGCTCGGCCCCCGGCAGCCATCGCTCCCCCTCTCCGCTCGCTGCGCTCGCCGAGGTCGCTCCCGGCTACGCTCCCGCGCAACATCGCGCCCCTCAGACCCATTCAGACAAATCCAATGGATCACGCGAGAAGGTTGGCACAACCGTCTGCTGCCCGTTTGGGACTGGGCGGCCAAAGCGGCAACGACTCGGATTTCCAAATAGCTGGCCGCGCGCCTTCGGCGCGGATGATGAAAAAGCGGCCATGCCTTCGGCACGGATGACGCAAAGACTTACACGCCTTCGGCGTGGATGATATCGAATACACCACTCCGATCCAGAGTGGGGGCATAACGTTGTATTTAGTGGGGGCATAACGTTGTATTCAGTGGGGGCATAACTTTGTACTGAGTGGGGGGATTGATTGTAATCGGCATAAAGCCCTCGGTCGTTTTGCTGGGTTTATGTACGGGCTAAAGCCCGTACCCTTCAACGCATCGAGTTTTTCCGTAGCCTGCAAGGCCCACGGTCGTTTTGTGGCATTTTCGGCACGGCTGAAGTCATGCCCTTTCAAGACAATGTCGCAATAGGGCTTCTTCAGCAAGCTGAGCGCGGCTTCGCCGCGAGCACGATTCTTCGGGTTCTTTTGGATGGATTTTTGCGGGGGTTGAACGGGCTGCGGAAAAAGGTTTGGATTTGGACGAAGAGCACGAAAAGCATACCTCAGGGGCTAAAGCCCTCGGTCGTTTTGCTGGGTTTATGTACGGGCTAAAGCCCGTACCCTTCAACGCATCGAGTTCTTCCGCAGCCTGTAAAGCCCTCGGTCGTTTTGTGGCATTTTCGGCACGGCTGAAGCCATGCCCTGATACAAAGCAGTCGGAGTTGGGTCTTAATAAATCCCAGGTCTCAAAAAAGAGACCTGGGGCACCCTCAGTGTTTTGGATTGGGTTAGTTTTCAAAGGAAACCGAAGGATGGAACACCGGTTCGATGCGCTCAAGGATGGAGCGGTTTGTAACCGTGGGCCGGCTTGTTGGAGGTTTTCGGCTTCCAACTCGGGGCGCGGCTTCGCCGCGTACACGATTCTTCAGAGTCTTTTGGATGGATTTTTGCGGGGGTTGAACGGGCTGCGGAAAAAGGNNCCTCAGGGGCTAAAGCCCTCGGTCGTTTTGCTGGGTTTATGTACGGGCTAAAGCCCGTACCCTTCAACGCATCGAGTTTTTCCGCAGCGTGTAAAGCCCGCGGTTGTTTTGTGGCGTTTGCGGCGCGGAAGAATCCGCCTCTTGCTCGCAGCTCGATTGCTGAATAGCCGAATGGACTCTGTCTGCGCGCGCCCTATTGAGTTTGAACCTCTTGCAGAGGACGAAATGGCCGCAAGAGTCCGTATACAAACTGCCTTGTAATGCGCGGATCGGGATCTGCAAGGAGGCCCGAGAGAGTCCGCCCAATCAGGAGCTCCATCGGCAGGCACGATTCATTGAGGAGCATTTGATTGATGCGCATTACACGGCCTTCGCCATCCAGTTGAACCATTGCCATAGGCGCGTTGTCGAAGCATTCGGTTTCGGACATGGATGCTTCGATTACGTTTTGACGCATCCTTTGAAATGCATTTCGCAATGTAATCACATGGCCACCGTGCGCCCCACCGTCTGCAACCAGAAATCTCACTGTGAAATCTACGATCAGGGGATCTCGTCCAGGAACACGAAGCAGCCATCCAAACTCCTCTAATGCCTCGGCCCCTCCAGGTCTGACAGGCATGGGAATCTGGCGCTTATAGATATCTGTCATATCAAGCACTTCGCTTAAGGGCATTCCACGGACCCGGTTGAGCTGCAGGCCTGTTAACTCCTCCGCAGACTGATTCATGAATTCGACGTTACCGTTGCCTGAAACGAAGATTGTTGCTTCATGCATGCCCTGAACGGTCATCGACATCACTCCGTTCGACTCCCGCAATTCTGCGTCGACGGTTGCCTTATGCAAAGCGACGCTTAGCGTAGCTTGCAGTTCACAGCTTCTGAATGGCTTGGTCAGGAAGCCGTAGGGCAATTCCTGCGCCGCGCGCGTTATCGTCTCCCTGTCAGAGTAAGACGTAAGGAAGACCACAGGAATCTGATACAGATGGCGTAACAGCCTGGCAGACTGAATCCCGTCCAAGGGGCCGTCGATTCTAATATCCATCAATGCCATATCGGGCCGGTTCTCTTCGCTTGACATCAGCGCCTCATCCCCCGACTCGGCCAGTCCGGTTACCTCGCATCCCAACTCTTCGAGTTCCTGCCGTAGGTCAAGAGCGACGATGGGCTCGTCTTCAACGATCAGAAATTTACCCTGCATCCTTTCATCCTCCATGAATACATTGCGGGGCTTCTCTCCCGAGGCAATCCGCGTTTTACGATTATGCCGGTCTCGCAGATAACTTAAGCTGAAATCGAAAATTTTCCATCACACGCATTTGTGGAGTCATCCCAAATTGATTTCCGGGCGGATATGGGAATGACATTGCCAATTCGCTGTAGTTGGATATTGCACATCACGGCCCGGTACCAGATTATTCACGATCAATATGTTCGGCTCGGCTTGCTTGAGGCAGCGGGGCCAATGCAACTCACGGCCGCGCGAGTTCTCAAACTGGCCATTGCCTCGACCAATCGATGAAGAATCGCCGAGTCAGTCGGGCGGCGATCCAGGAATAAATCCCAGATTCGAATTCCGGAGCATGTCCGGCGCGGAATTGAAAACCTGCGCCTGTGGCGAGGGACGGAGTGAGTTGCGGATTAGACCCAGGGAAAATCTGCGATCCGGAAGGCAGGCGATCGCGAGATGCGTTACTTTGCCATTCCGGTGCGGTGGATATGCTCGATCTGCTTGCCGTAGCGGCCGAGCAGGGCGTTCCAGCGGATGATGGCAATCTCTTCGAGCATCTTGATTCCGTCCTTGAGGTAGCTCATGCGGGTGCGCTCGTCGTGGGCCCAGCTCACCGGAACTTCCTCAATGCGGTAACCGCGCTTGAGGGCGATAAAGAGGATCTCCGGGTCGAAGCCCCAGCGCAGGATGGTTTGCAACTGGAAGACAGTTTGCGCCGCGCCGCGCGTAAAGGCCTTGAAGCCGCATTGGGTATCGGCAAATTTCAGCCCCATCACCAGACGGGTAACGGCATTGAAACAGCGGCCGAAAAACTGCCTGTAGAAAGGCTGGCGGTGAGTCTGGCGGCCGCTTTCCAGCCATCTTGATCCGATGGCGATATCGGCCCCGGCGGCAATAGCGGCAAACAGCCTTTCGGCTTCTTCGATGGGCGCCGAAAGGTCGGCGTCAGTAAACATCACCACTTCTCCCAGCGCCTGCAGCATGCCTGAGCGGACGCTGAAACCCTTCCCTTTATTGCCGGAATTCTGGAGGAGACGCACCTCCGGCGCGCCGGCGGCAAAGGCACGCACCACCTGCGCCGTTTGGTCGGTTGAGCCGTCGTCGACCACGAGAACCTCGGCGGACCAGCCCTGCCGCCGGACGCAGTCGACCACCGACTTCAACGTGGCCGGAATGCGGCCTGCCTCGTTGAAGGCTGGAATCACGATGCTGTAGTTCGGAAATTGCATGGCAGCAAGCGCCTCCGCCGGACTCGTACCCTTATTCGGTCGAGAGCATGCCATCCGGGAGAGGCTCAGCACATCATACCGCAAAGCAGGCCTAAGGACCGGCGCAATCGGGGAGCGGAGAGATTCCAGGCCAACTTGCTGATGCGCAAAGGCTAAATTCCAAAAAAGAGGCTTGCTTTTTCCACGCTTCCCCGTAGAAAATCCGGTTATCCTAAATGCGGAGGCCTCACGCACATGACAAAGGCAGACCTGGTGGAAAAGGTGACCGGCTTGGGTGACCTGACGCGCCGCGATGGCGAGGTCATCGTTGAAACCATTTTCGGCTCCGTGATTGGAGCCCTGCAGAGCGGCGACAAGATTGAGATTCGCGGTTTCGGCTCGTTTCGCATCCGCCAGCGCAATCCCCGGATTGGCCGTAACCCCAAGACCGGCGAGCGCGTGGATGTGCCCGCCAAGCGAGTGCCCTACTTCAAGCCCTCCAAGGAGCTTCGAGACCTTGTGAACCCGGGCGAGGCCGCCAGCGCCTCTTAAGGCAGTGTAGAACCCAACGAAGAAACCGTCCCTGCTTCGGAAGCCCTGAGGTGGGACGGTTTTTTTACGGCAGGATTGCCTGCTCTATCTCCGATTCAGCGTGGCGGGGGCCTGATCCCGATTACCGCCAGCATCCGCCCGGCGTGCCCGTGCGAGGCGCGGTGCGAAAAGAACAGCTCCGGCTGGCAACTGGTGCATCCGCCAACCGCCTGGATGGCGCGGGGCTTCAATCCCGCAGCGAGCAACTGGCGGCGGTTGGCCTCCACTAAGTTCAGGTGCAGCTCCGGCCCAATCGGCGAGTGGCCAGGGGCGCGCTGGGTGAGGAAAAGCATGGGGTATTTGGCGCGCACCACGTCCGTCGAGTAGACCTCGTGAAAAAGTTCGCGCGCATATTGGAACTGCGACTCGAATTCCGAAAGCACCTCTTCGCCAACCGCGTAGCAGCAGGCGCCCACACCGGGGCCGATCACCGCAATCATGTCCTCAGGCCGGCAGCCGAACGCGAGCCTCATCCGGCCGATGCCCAATTCCACAATGCGCTTCACGGTGCCCCGCCAGCCGGCGTGAAAAGCTGCCACCACGCGGCGCTTGCGGTCGGCCACCAGCACTGGAATGCAATCGGCGGTCTGGATGCCGAGCAGCAGGCCCGGCTCGTTGGCAATCAGGCCATCCGCCTTCCATGGGCGTTCCCTGGCCGCGTCGGTCACAGTCGCAACGTGCACCAGATTCGAGTGAAACTGACGAATGGCGACCAGCGGCGTAGCAGCATTGCCGGTGACGGCCTCGGCCAGGAGGCTGCGATTGCAGGCAACGTTCTCCCTGCTATCGCCGGCGGTGAAGCCCAGGTTCATTTCGCCAGGCGCGTCCTCAGTACAATAGGCCCGGCTCAGGCCGCCCCGCCGGGTGCTGAATCCGTGCCAGAGCCAGGGAATCTTCTCCCATCCGGAGACCGCGAGCCACTCGACTCCATTTGCCGCAACGCGTGGGGACGGCGCCGGATGGAAGAGCTCCTCCTGGGCAGCGCGGTTAAAGTGATTGGATTTCGGGTTGCGGGCGCCGGCCTTCCCATGCAGGCTGCGGACCAGGCCGGCTTTGCGGAAAAGACGGTCGATTTCCCGAAGGCCGCATGCCTTGACGGCGGGACCTGAAGCAGAGCTTGGACTGGATGAAGGCCACATCTGATTTCGATTCTAGAGCCTGGGTCAAACTATTGGGTGGCGACGAAATGGGCATGAAGGAGAGCATGTGGGCCTGCTTTCCAGCAGGCCCGCTCGAGAGGCAATTTGAGGAGGGGATCCAGGGGGGAATTGAGAGAAGAGGTCCATGACAGACCTTCAAGAAGGAGTGAGTACCTTTCTTGGGCGGGACATATTCGGGGAAGCCTCTGCTAATTACTTAATAGGATGCACTGACTTTAGAAAGGTTGCAAGGTGGATTGCCCCGCGGATAGAGAATATTGTGCAAATTTCGGCCTCAGGGAGCATTTATTTTTACCCGCAGGGCTCCCAAGGTATGCAAAAGACAATAATCGGCTTGCAACTGTTAGATGAAATTGGCACTCTTGAGAGTGTGAAGTGGCTTCTCTACCTCGCCCTGGTCGTAATCCTGGTTTTGGCGGTTGTGTTCGTTTACCGTCACCGGGTAGCGTTGGGGCTCGTTAGCCCCCCGCCCAGCGGAAGCGACTACACACCCACTTCCAGCCCGTACGCCCCTGGGGCACATCCTGCAAGCATTGTCTGGCAGTCGGTGGATCGGACCCCGGACGGCTTCAAAGTCGAGATGCCCGCGGAGATCAAGGAGATCCAGGTTCCCGCCTATAACGAACAGGGCGGCTCGGAACAGGTGGACATGATCTACGCGTATCCCGACGCCGAAACCTGCTTTTCCGTTTCCTGGGCCGACGACCCGCCGGTGGAGCGGGCCAACTCCGACGTGCCCGATCGCACCTTGGACATGGCGCGGGACGGCGCGATGGCGCGCACACAAACCACCGTGGTCGAGGAATCCACCTTCAGCCAGCAGGGGTTTCCGGGACGGTATTTTTCAACCCGCAATCTGGGCGGCGGAGTGATGAACTCGCGCCTGGTCCTGGCCCGTAAGCGCCTCTATATGCTGACCGCGACGTTTCCCACTGGCGGCGCCCGCCGCGACGAGGATGTAGCGCGCTTCTTCAGCTCCTTCAGCGTGGTTCCGCAAGCAAAAAACCAGTAGAGCCCCTGCGGAATAAGGGCGTTCTCCCTGATGGATCCTGAGGATCATGCCCCGGGGGCTAGACAGTCTGCGGAAAAAGGTCCAAATTTGATTTTGGCGCGAAGTGGAGTTTTGCAGGGGCTAAAGCCCAGGTTTATTTTGCGGCATTTGCGGCCCGACTGAAGTCGTGCCCTGTTACAAAGCCTTGAAGTTTTGTGTCAATACCGAGTTTTTCCGCAGCCTGTAGAGCCCAGCGTCTAGTTTCTTGAGCGTGTGCGGCACGACTAAAGCCGTGCCCTGACGCGATGAGTTGAAGCTGTTATCGATGCGCAAGGTTCAAGAACGTGTTTCAGAGCGCGCAACCTTCTCGATAAAGTAGGTGATCAGTCCGACGGGAAGGAAGCGGACGAGGAAAGCCGAGAGCCGGCCGCTGAAGTTGGGGATAATTGTGCGCTGGCCGCGAGCAAGAGCATCGATGGCCATGCGCGCCACGTCTGCAGTGGGCTGCACGCCGCGCTTGAAGACACTGGCGCGGGCTATGTCAAAAAACTCGCTCTCGGTGGGCCCAGGGCAAAGCGCAGTCACCTTGATGCCGAAACGTGCGACCTCAGCGGCCAGGCCCAGCGCGAAGAAGCGGTCGAAGACCTTGCTGGCGGCGTAGGTGTTGAGGTAAGGGATGGGCTGAAAGCTGGCCGTCGAGGCAACCACAAGCACCCATCCGCGGCGCCGTTCAACCATGCGCGGAACAAAAAGGCGCGAGAGCCGCACCACCGCCTCGCAGTTGACGCGCACCTGGCTCAGTTCCTGCTCGATGGGGCTCAAGTGAAAGGCGCCGAACTGGCCCAGCCCTGCATTGTTGATGAGGATGTCGACGGTCAGGCCCGCGCCTTCAGTCGCGTCGTAGATTTGTTGCGGTGCGGCCGGATCGTTGAGGTCGGCGGCGACAATGCGGACTTCGACGCCTTTGGCTGCGAGCTCGGCAGCCAGGGTTTCAAGCCGATCGATGCGGCGCGCCGAGAGAATGAGTTTCGCGCCGCGGCCGGCGAGTTCGCGCGCCATCGCTGCGCCAATGCCCGAGCTTCCGCCCGTCACCAGCGCCCATTTGCCGTTGAAGTCCGATGTGTTTGCCATTGAGAGACTATGATAGCGAATCAGTGCATGGGAGACGAGCCTATGAAGACAGAGAATTCTAGCAAGCTGAGTCCCGAGCAATTTGCACGGCTGGAACGGCTCTCTGCCCTTCCGGACGAGGCAATCGACACCTCCGACATTCCTGAAGTTCGTGACTGGACCGGCGCTAAGCGTGGGCTTTTCTACACAGGCCCTGGAGACAAAGTGGCGATTGGCGTCGATTCGGAAGTTGTGACGTGGTTTCGCTCTCAATCCGCCGCCGGGGAGGAATATGAGAAGCGCATCAACCGTGTCCTTTCAGAACACATTGCCGGGAGAGGCAAAAAGCGAGCTAGAGCCGAGGCGCCCATCTTTTTCCCCGCTCCTTTTCCGGCCAAACTACGAATTAAATCTTCGATGCTTGATCGACCATGCCATAACGCTTCATCACTTCCTTAAGGGAAACAGTGGTACTCCGGCCTGCGTGTATGTCGGCGAGGCGCTGCTCCGCAATATAAATATCCTCAAGATCGTCCAGATGTTCCAGGATGGCTTCGCGGGCGTAATAAGTCTTGGTCCGCCCAGTAGCTTTGGCCAGGGCGTCTAGACGCTTCTCAATCGCTTCAGGGAGACGGATTGCGAGCATAACGGACCTCCTTTGGAGGCGCTATACAAGTATAGCACTTTCTCGGAAGCTAGGAGCGAGCGGCCAGCAACTCTCCTTCAAACTCTTCATTCAGCCACTTTGAAAACGCCGAGAATTCTTCGTCGCGGCCGAGGAAATCCCGCACCATCTCCCGCCCTGGCTTTGACCCGCCTTGTTCGAGCACCGTTTTGCGGTAGCGCGCACCGGCATCGCAGCCCAGCAGATCCTTGGGATCGAACTGCGCGAAGAAGTCCAATGCGATCACCTTATCGAAGGCGTAGGTGTAGTAGTTCGACGAGTAGCCCGTCAGGTGGCCGAAGCTCGCGTACATGCGATTGCCTTCGAGCCACGTCCACGGCTGCAGGCTCTCGTAAAGCCGTCTCGCTGTGGCGTCGAGGTCGAGCCCCGCCGGATCCTGATCGTGAAGGTCGAGCGAGAGCGTTGTGTAGTAAAGCTGCGAACGAATCCAGTCTGCGCGGCCGAACGCCCCGGCCAGCTTCATCTTCCCGATGGTCTCGGACGGCAGCACCTCGCCGGTTTCGTAGTGCTTTGCAAAGGCCTGCAGAAGCTTTTCGTCGCGGAAGAACTCCTCAAGCATCTGCGANNAATTCGTGGAAAAACGTAACGACGTCGCTGTATTGCAACAGGCCTGGATCGTTGCCGTCCCCGCTCGGGAAATTGCAGATGAGCGCAGCCTCAGGCAGTGCCCGCCCGCGAACTCCAGTCACGATGGGCGCGGCGGAAAACCACTTATCTTTGCCGTCGCGCGGATGCATGTCGAGGTAGAACCGGCCCACATGCCGGTCGGCATCAAAGACCTCGAAAACCGAAACAGACTTGTGCCAGGCCTGCGCGGTCGTGGGCCGAAACTCGACCTTGAACAGCCGCGCCGCCGTCTCCAGCACGCCCGCCTCCACTTTTGCATACGGGAAGTACGGTCGAACGGACTGCGAGTCAAAGTCAAACGCCGAGCGCCGAAACTGCTCATACCAGTAGCCGCGACTCGAAGCGTCGATATTTGCCATGTCGATGGCCGTCAAGTCCCGCTGCCGCTCGCGGGCAAAGTTGACAATCAATTCGTGCTCGCGCCGAGCTCCTTCCAGGCTGGCCGCATTCAACTTTGTCAGGAAGGTACGGACGTTGGCCGCCGAGCCCATCATCTGGTCCGCCGTGGCCAGGTCGGCCCAACTGCGAAAACCGAGAATGCCGGCAATCTCCTGCCGAGTTGCCAGCAAGTCAAGCAGAATCTTCTGGTTGGCCGGGTAGGCGCGGGTGTTGTAGGCCAGGAACATGCGCTCCCGCAGCGCCGCGGACGAGGCAAAGGTCATCACCGGCTGCATATCGGGCGGGTCGGTGGTCAGGATCACGCTGCCATCCGCGTCCAGCGGGTGCCGCGCCAGGAAATCGGCAGGCAGGCCGTCCAGCTCGTCCGCGGCCGCAGTGACCGCTTTGCCGCCCTCCTGAATATTGCGGCTGAACTCGAGCGACAGACCAGTGGCTTTCTCGTGGAGGGCCTGCAAATGGTCGCGCGTAGGCTGGTCCTTGTCCACGCCGGAAAGCCGGTAGCCGAGCAGCGTGCGCTCGACATAGTGTTTGGTTGCGGGGTTCGCCCCGTCCAGGCTAATGGCCGCAAGCGCCTCATAAATCTCACGGTTAAGGCTGAGGGCACTGCCCGCCATCGCCACCCTCTGGGCCTGCGCCTGGGCCTGGTCGCGCACCGCCTTGTCCGCGGCAACGGAGTTCAAAACCCCGGCCTGCGCCCCGGCCAGGCTGAGATGCTCAAGCGCCTGGTCGTAGAGGCGGAGCGAGTTTTCCGGGGTTCGCGGACCTTCAACCGCCAAAAGTGCAGCCAGGGCTGACTGGTGCGCGGCCAGGCGGGCGCTGACCCAACCTGCGAGCGCCTCGGCGGAGGCTGCGCCGCCCGCCTCCCAGGCGTGAAGAACATCGGTTTGGGCAGAGTGGACGGGGTTTTGAGCAGACATAATGGGGATTTCCCTCCAAATTTCAAAGCCGACCTAGCGGGTCGGGCTGTGCTGGTTACCGGCGGCACATGCGCCGCAATCGTTCTCAAAAATCTATTGTTGCATCCAGCGCCGTTCCCGCTTAAGATGCGTCAATTGATGGCCATGTCTCGCTTTGAGTCAAGCACGGTCGAATTTGCTCCCGCGCCGGCAGTTCCCAGGCCGCGGTTGGGAAAGTTGTGCGTGGCCATTCAAGGCAGCACACCGGCCGAGATGTGGGAACGGGCAGCGGCAGCCGCCGAGGTGTCCAAGTTCCTGGAATTCCGGCTGGACGCCCTGGCCAAGCCCGCGGCGGCGTTGCCAGGGCTGCAGGAGTTCCTGGCCTCGCACCGCGATGTGTCGTCGATCGCAACCTGCCGGCGCAAGCAGCATGGCGGCCACTTCGAAGGATCGCTGGCGGCGGAGCTGGAAATCCTGCTAAAAGCCGCGGAAGCCGGCTGTTCCCTCGTCGACCTC
Source organism: Acidobacteriaceae bacterium (assembly GCA_003142935.1). Taxonomy (GTDB): domain Bacteria; phylum Acidobacteriota; class Terriglobia; order Terriglobales; family Acidobacteriaceae; genus Telmatobacter. Next base: position 94,143 of record PLOG01000020.1, on the reverse strand, counting down.
GAAGTCGAATCGGCAGAAGAGGCCAAAGCCGCGCAACTGGCCAAATTCCGTGCGGCGCTTCGTGCAGCCGGAACAGCTTTGCTGATCAGCTTCCACGACTTTACGCGCACCAAGGGGCTGGAGCAGGCGGCGGATCGGATCGAAGCCTTCGAACCGGATTTCGTAAAGGTAGTTTCGACCGCCCGTTCGCTGGCCGACAACCTGGCCGTGCTCAAGCTCATCGAAGACCGGTCGCTCTCAGCGCACGTGGTGGGCATCGCCATGGGCGAGGAGGGCCTGCTGAGCCGTGTCCTGGGACCGCGCGCTGGAGCGGCCTTTACCTTTGCGTCCTCCGAAAATGGAGAAGAAACCGCCCCAGGCCAGGTGAGCGCGCACACGCTGCTCGACCTCTACCGCCTGGACCGGCTGGACCAGGCAACGCGCATCTTCGGCGTGGCCGGCAATCCTATTGGCCACTCGCTTTCGCCGCTCATGCATAACACGGCCTTCCGCCGCGAAAGCGTCAACGCGGTTATGCTGCCGCTCAAGGTCCGCGTGCTCAGCGATCTGCTCACAGTGGTGCGCGAACTGCCATTGGGCGGAGTGGCCGTCACCATGCCCCTCAAACAGGAAGTGCTGCCCCACCTGGCCAACATGGACTCGCTCACGGCCCGCATCGGCGCGTGCAACACACTGCGCACCGGCGCGGACGGCAAGCTCTACGGCTTTAATACAGATGTGGCCGGCGTGGTGAGGCCGCTCGAAAAGCGGATGCGCCTGAAGGGAGCCCGCATTGTGGTTCTAGGCGCAGGCGGAGCAGCAAGGGCAGCCGTCTTTGGCCTGGTGGAACAGGGAGCGGAGGTTTTTGTCGTCAACCGCACCCACGAGACGGCCGTGGCGCTGGCACGCAAGGCTCATGCCAAGTCGCTCAAGCAGGAGCTGCTGGCCAAGAACAAGTTTGACGCGCTCATCAACACCACGCCCTGCGGCATGGCGGGCGTCAAGCCGGCACTGCCCATCAAGGAGGGTGAGCTGAACGCCGGCCTGGTCTTCGACATGGTCTACAACCCGATNNGTGCAGCAGGGCGCGCGCCAGTTCGAAATCTGGACGGGCAAGCCCGCTCCCGAAGCCGAAATGCAGCGCGTGGTGGAGCTGGCACTGCGCAAACGGCCCTGAGGGTAAGCCCGTCTCCTGCAATACTTGTATCGCAACTGCTATACTTGTTTTGCTGGCTCCTGGAGGTGCACCCATGACTGCCGTTTCGCTTCGCTTACCCAATGAGTTGAAAGAACGCCTAGACAGGCTGGCAAAGCTAACCGGCCGCAGCAAAACCTTCTATATGGTCGAAGCCATCGGCGAAAAACTAGAGGATCTCGAAGATCTATATTTAGCCGAACAGCGCACGCTTGCCCTTCGCGACGGACGCAGCAGAACCTTCACGCTCGACGAAGTGGAGAAGCGTCTTGGCCTGGCTGATTGAGTTTGAAAAAGAGGCCGAGAAGGAACTGAAAAAGCTCGACAAACAGGTTGCTCGACGCATCGTCAAGTTCTTGCGCGAGCGACTAGCCGTACTGGACAATCCACGAAGTATCGGCGAGGCGCTTACTGGATCGACGTTAGGCGACTACTGGAAATATAGGGTCGGGGATTACCGCATTATCGCCGACATTCAGGATGCGAGGGTCTGCGTTCAGGTGATCCGCCTCGGTAACCGGCGCGAGATCTACCGATAAACCCGCCGCGAAGGGGCCATCACCGCAGCCCCCATCCTTCACACAGTTTCATCGCGTAAAAAGGGTGGGAAGCTGCGAATTACAACATACGCGACGCCAAATGCATGCAATCTCAACATCAAACGATGCTATTATTGGTGTCTGGAGGAGCCATGCGAACGACCCTTGCCCTCGACGACGATCTGGTACGGCTTGCCCAGGAATTTACCGGCGTCACCGAAAAGACGGCGCTTGTTCGAGAAGCGCTGAAGTCTCTGATCGAGCGCGAGAGCGCCCGCAGGTTGGCTGCGCTGGGCGGCACAATGCCGGGACTCGAAGATATTCCGCGCCGCCGGGTTAACCAAGAGTGATTCTCGCGGATACTTCTGTTTGGATTGACCATCTCCGCTCGAATAACTCCGAATTGCGAAGGCAGCTCGAAAACGGGCAGATTCTGATGCATCCATTTGTCGCGGCAGAACTGGCTTTGGGTTCACTCTTGAACCGGGGCAAGACGCTCGCATTTTTTGACCTGTTGCCTCAGGCGCGGATGGCGCAATTAAGCGAGGTGCGACAGATGATCGAATCGCGGCCGCTCTATAGCTGTGGCATCGGGCTGATTGACGCCCATCTGATCGCTTCGGTCCTTATCACTCCGTACACAGTGCTATGGACCAGGGATAAGCACCTGTCGGATATTGCAAAGGCGCTCGGCGTTCACGCAAATCTTGCGTGAACGAAGCAGCGGATTCAGCCTCGCGGTGTCGCCGTGGCTCCCCACTCCCCGGGGCTCACATCCCGCTCATGCTGCGAGAACAGCCACAAGTGGCCGCCGAGATCGTTCGCCCCGTACTGCCGTTCGCCATATTCGGTTTCGTGAAGCTCCTCCACGATTCCTGCGCCCGCTTCCTTGGCCCTGGCGTAGTGCGCGTCCACATCCTCGACAAAGACCGTCAGGTTCTGCGTTCCGTAGCCAAGGTGCGCTGGAGTCATGCAACCCTGCCGGGCGTTGCGCAGCATAATGTATGCCTGCCCCAGATACATCTGGACCCCGGCCACAGGCTCGCCGTAGCGGTATGCTTCCTTGAAGCCGAAGACGCGCCCGAGCCATTCACAGGCCTCCACCACATCCTGATAGCCAATATGCGGAAGCAATGTGTCAACGGGAACGGAACTATTCCTCATGCTCAGATCATAGATCGCCGATTCAACCGACCCATCGAAAAAATCGCCTGGCTCGCGCGACGTCTTTGAATATCTGCGCCTTCAGCGCCTCGGGCGAGGGCCACTCGATTTCTCCGCGCAGGCGCAGAAGAAATTCGAGTTCGATCGGCGTGGTCTCATCCATGTCAATCGGCTCNNGCGCCGATTTTGAGCCGCGTGACATAGACGCCGAAGGCAGGCAGCAGTCCGTCATACGCCGCCAGGTTCACCGTGGGAACGAGCAGTCGCGTCCCGATCCCGCGCCCGCGCGCTTGCGTCGACAAAACAGTGAACGGCCGTCCCAGCATCCATCGCGCCCGGCGCACATCGCCCGCGGCCAGCAGCGCGCGAATCGCCGAACTCGAAACCTCGAGCCCATGCGCAAGCACCGCTTTATGCAGGTGGAGGGCAAACCCAAGCTCCGCGCCCATTTCGCGGAGTTCTTTGACCCCGGCCTCGGCGCCGCGCCCAAAACGAAAGCTGTGCCCTTCGTGTAGAGCGCGCACGCGCAGAGCCCCGGCCAGAACCTGCAACGCAAAATCGCGGGCCGTAAGATTTGCCAAAGCCGCATCAAACGGAAACAGCGCAACCGCGTCGATGCCGGTGCCAGCAAGCAGCCGCAACCGTTCGGCCATCGGCGTCAATAGTTTTGGCGCCTGCCGCGGCCGCAGGTACTGCTCCGGATGCGGATCGAATGTGATGGCCACAGCGCGCGCACCAGCCAGCCGCGCTTCTTCGGCCACCGCGGAAAGAATGCGGCGATGGCCCAGGTGCACGCCGTCGAAGTTGCCGATCGCAGCCACCGAGGGACCAAAGCCCGCAGGAATTTCCGAAATTGAGCGAAACACGGGAATTGCCGGAACTCCGGCCATCGAACCAGGATTCTGCTCGGGCTGCGGGTCTCTCATGGGCGTCACAGCCCCACGCAAACGGGAATCGTCAACCCGTCGTAAGCCAGCCTGACGCTCTGCGGCAGCGTGCGGTTGGTCTCTTCATGGCCCAGCTCGTGGGCGATGTGCGTGAGCCACGTATGCCGCGCGCCGATGCGCAATGCCCAGGCCAGCGCCTGCTCGAGCGTGGCGTGGCTGGGATGCGGCTTGTGGCGCAGCGCCGAAAGCACCAGGTGCTCGAGGCCCGTCAACAGCGCAAAGCTCGACTCGGGAATCGCGCTCACGTCGGTCAGATAGGCAGTATTGCCAAAGCGAAAGCCTGAAATTTCCATATCGCCATGGAGCACGGGAATGCGCACAAACTCCACACCGTGAACATTGGTTCGTTCGCCCAGCGGCTCCAATTGCACCTTGGCGCGGTGCGAATACGTGGCCTCCGGCGAGAAGGTGTAATCGTAAACGTGGTTGAGCACCTTCGCCGTCTCCTCGGTTGCGTATAGGGGAATCGGTCCGCCCTCGTGAAAGGCTATATAGCTCAGCGGGCGCAGATCGTCCATTCCCAGAATGTGATCGGCATGCCCGTGCGTATAAAGCACGGCGTCCACGCGCGTGACCCCGGCGCGTAAAGCCTGCTCGCGGAAGTCGGGGCCGGTGTCGATGACCACCACTCGCTCAGGGCCGCCGTCTGCGTCACGCCAGCGCACCAGCGCCGAAGGCCGCAGGCGCCGGTCATGCGGATCGGCCGAGGTGCAAACAGCGCAAGCGCACCCCAGCGTCGGAACACCCATTGAGGTTCCCGTGCCCAGAAATGTGAGTTGGCCGTCCATACTAAGCTTCTAGCTCCTAGCCTCTAGCTCCTAGCCAAAACCAGAAGGCATTAGTCTCCGGCCCGGCCCTTAGCAGCCTGTGGTGAAAGTCCGAATTGCTGAAAAACTTCCCTCGGGGGCTAAAGCCCGGCTCATTTGTGGCTGTTTGCGGCACGCGACCCAGAAGGGTACCCCGGTCGTGCCCTTTCAAAGCCCGACTTTCGCCACGGGCTGTTAGCTAGAGGCTAGAGGCTAGCAGCCAGGAGCTGTTCTGATCCCTGATCCCTGATCCCTGCTTTTCACTTCTTCCCCGGCGGGGGCGGCACAGGCGGCTGCATGGCCTGCATGTTGATCATGCTGGTCAACTCCAGGAAGGCCATCCGCGTCTCAAAAAGCACCGTTTGCAGGGCGCGATCCTCGGCCTCGGTCAGGTTGCCCTTGGTCTTCTCGGCCAGAACGCCCAGCAGGTCGATCGTGGTGCGCGCGCCAAGAATATCCACGCGCGGACGCTGCCCTTCCTGCGTACCGGCGCCCATCTGGATCATGGCCGATACATAGAACTGCTGCACCAGGTTCTCAAAACCCACCGGCGGCTGCGCGCCCACGGCGGGATTCTGCGCCCGGATCAGGTCCTCGAGCCGCTGCGACGAGGCGTCGTAGGCCATTTTCTGCTCGCGGCTCTCCTTGGCAGTCGGCGCGGGAGGCAATTCCTGTTCCTCCGCTGCCGCGCTAGCGTCCGCCGCAGCCAGCCGGGAATCCTGACGGCTCTCGTTCACCACCAGCCGCGGTCCCGCTCCGGGTTCGGCCGGCGCGCTCGGTGTCTCAACCGCTGGCTCCTGGACACGATCCTGGGCATGATCGCCCGCGTGCCGGCTTTCCTGCTCTTCTTCCGCCTTGATCTTGCGGCGGTCGATCACTTCAAACTTCGGGGTATCGCTCATTTCACCTGGTTTCCAATCGGTGCTGCCGACTTACTCAATCTTCCTGCGCCCCAGGTCGCGATGCATGTGGCCTGTGGGCTGGTTGTTCTTTAGACGCGCAAACTCAAAAGTTTGGCGGCTCTGCCAGAATGCTTGCCGAGCCCTTGGCTGTTCCTGCTGTGTAAGTGAACGTCTGGGTCCGGGCCTCGGCCTCCGCGCGCACCACTCCCAACGCGAAAATGCGCCGACCAGCGGCCAGCGGCAACTCCGCCGTGCTCGTGATTTGGCCGGCAGGCGTTCCATCTTCCTGGAACAGTTCCGTCCCGTTCTCCGGCGCAGGCCCAACCAGTTCCAACGGCCGCAGATGCCGGTGAACATTGCCCCGCGAATGGATGCGCTCCACAATCTCCTGGCCCAGGTAGCAGCCCTTGTTGAAGTGCAGCGCCCGCATCTGCGAGGTCTCCTGAGGCAGATCGCGTTCCACCATATCGATCCCATAGGCCGGAATTCCTTCGGCCACGCGCAACTTCTCCACCGACTCGCAGCCCACCGGAGCGGCGCCGGCGGTGCGCAGACACGACCACAACTTTCCCAGTCCGGCGGAAGGCAGCCAAAACTCATAGTGGGACGCGAGCGCGCCGTAGCCGCGCAAAATCCTCAGGTCAAGCCCGTTCCACTCCACATATTTTTCTGTCATGGGGTGCGCGGATACGGGTAGCCCCACCCGCTGCAACACTTCATCGGCCAGTGGCCCCGTAAGCCCAACCGCCGTGATCGAGCCCGCTTCGCCCACGTGTTCTCCAACGCCCAGCGGAACAAGTTCCACATCGTCCATGATAATGAAGTGGTTCAGGTGCGCCATCAGCTTCTCGAACTGATCGGCCGCAATCTCCAGCTCCAGCCCGGACTCCCCGGCAAAAGGCGTTCCGGTAAGAGGGTCGGCTTTGCCCGCGCTCGGATTCGCAACATTCCTGCGGAGCGGCGAAAGCTCTTCGTCTTCGCGCCACACCGTCAGGTCGCCCTGAATGCGTCCTTGCGCGTTGAGCACCAGGTTCCACGCCCCGGTGTTCGGAAACAGGTCGTTCACAGTGTTGGTGACCATTCCGCTGAGCCAGCGGAAGCGGTCTTCGCCGCGCACGGCTACGCGCCGCATCCATCCCAGGTCGTGCAAGGCGGCTCCGTGAACCAAAGCCTCTATTTCTGTCTCCGGCGCGTCCAACACTCGTGGGGTAAGCGCACCACGGTAGGCAACAGCTTCCTGAGGCTTGCGGGCGGATTCATACAGCGCAACCACAGCCGTTGTCTGTATGGTTTGAGTCAGGCTTGTCTCGGTCCTTGTCTCGCTCATGGGGAAACTTTTCCGCCGTTCGGTGCAGTTTTTCCGGTTACGCTTGGCGCCGGACCGCATCCTGATTATAGCCTTGGAAGTGGCGTCCCGGCCCGTGCAGGAACGGCCCCAACTTTGGCAATGCTCGCAGCCGAGCAAAGCTCAAAAAAAGCGGGCAGCAAAACCAAAAGGGAGTGGATTTGGCGGAATCAGTGAAAAGGCAGCATGAGGGGGCAGTACAGGCCAACCGGAAACCGGTTGGATACAGATGGATCTGGGCGGCAATCCTCTGCCTGGCGGCAGTCACCGCACCGGCTCAAAAAAAGGGCGCGGAAAACCAGATTCTTCCTCCTCCGGCCCCCCCGAAGATCCCGGGCCACATCACGCCGGAGCAGGCGAAGCAGTTGTTTTCGCTGGTCGACCAACTCATCAAGTTTTCCTCCGAAGAGACTGGGCTGCCCATCAAAAGCGCGGTCAAGCGCCAGATGACCACGCGCGCCGACGTCGAAGGCTATCTGGAGGAAAAGTTCAACGAAGACCAGGACGCAAAACGCCTCCAGCGCGACGAAATCGTACTCAAGAAGTTTGGCCTGCTCGACCGCGGCTTCGACCTGCAGCCTTTCCTGCTGGCGCTGCTCAAAGAGCAGATCGAGGCCTTTTACGACTCCAAAACCAAGACCGTGAACATGCTGGACTGGGTCGATATCGACGAGCAGAAACCGGTGCTGGCCCACGAGCTGACCCACGCCCTTCAGGATCAGCACTCAGACCTCGAAAAATGGAACGACCAGACGCCCAACGAAGTCTCAACCGACTCCGCCGGCGATACCGATCACCTGGAAAAAGACGAGATGGATACGGCCCGTGACGCCGTCGCCGAAGGCCAGGCTACCGCCGTCATGATGGACTACATCCTCAAGCCGATGGGCAAGAGCCTGGTCAAGGATCCCGAGGTCATGGACATCCTGAAACAGCAGATGACCGGATCGGAGAACTCGCCCGTCATGGGTCGCGCTCCGCTGCTGCTCTCCGAGTCCCTGCTCTTCCCTTATCGGGAGGGCCTGAGCTTCGAACAGGATGTGTGGATGGACCAGGGCCAGGCCGCCGCCTTCACCAATGCCCTGGACCACCCGCCCACCTCCAGTTGGGAGATCATCAATCCCCGCGAGTACGAGAAGCACCACATTCCCGCCATTCCTTTGCTGCCCGACATTCATCCCCTGGTCGACAAGCTCTACCAGCCTTACGACATCGGCCAGGTCGGCCAGCTGGATGTGCACATCCTCACGGAACTCTTCGGCGGCGACGAGGCGGCGCGCAACCTGACTCCCGCCTGGAACGGCGGCCTCTACTGGGCAGGCCAGTTGCGCAGCGCGATGGCTCCGGCTGGCAAATCGGGCACGGAGTCTCTCGCGCTTCTTTATCTTGCGGCATGGAGAAATCCGGCCACCGCACAGGCCTTCGCCAAACTTTACGCCGACAGCCTGGGCCGAAAATACTCCGGCCTCAAAGTGGACGATGCCGCAAAAGCCTCCGCCCCCACCGATGGCAACACTGTTGAGCAGGTCTACTCCACCAACGAAGGCCCGGTCGTCATCACCACCCGCGGCAAGCTGGTTTTTATCTCCGAGAGCTTCCCACTCGATCTGGCCCGCAAGCTCACCAGCCTCATCCTCGATGCGCAAGGCACAGGCGAGATGAAGATGGCACAGTCAAGCACACCCCACGGAGTCATCAGTCTTCCGGGTGTCGCAGGTCTCGATTCTGAGACATTTGTTCCGCTCACCGCCGATCTGGTCCGCTTCTTCCGAAACAGCGGCGTCATGAAGGCCGTGGTCGACGCCGAACTAAGAAGCGCAACGCTGGCCAGGCAATAGAAGGGCCGGCAGGGTTACTCATCCATGCCGCGGGGAGAGACCTCCGCACGCGCAAAAAAGGATCGGCGGCCTCTACGCCGCGTCCTTCCGCACAACATATTCGTCCACTAGTTCCGCCACCAGCACCGCCGTGGGGACTGCGACCATCGCTCCCAGAACCCCGGCCAGCGACGACCCCAACAGCAGGGCGACGAGAATCGCCAGCGCCGGCAGCCCCACCCTGTTCTTCATAATGCGTGGAACCAAATAGGAATTCTCCACCTGGACCCAAACCAGATAAAACACCGCAACCCCCAGCACCCGCCACCAGGAGTCGACGGCCGCCACCAGCAGCGCCAGGCCAATGCAGATCGCAGCGCCTACGACAGGAATGATGTTGAGCGCCCCGGTCAGCACGCCCAACGCATACGCATAGCGGACGTTGAGCGCCAGATACACAATGGTGCTGGCAACTCCAAGAATGAGCATCAGGCTACCCTGGCCCAGCAGCCATTTGCCCATCCGCACATCGGCGCGCTGCAGCGTACGGTCGAGCCGGTCCCGCTGGCCTGCTGGTATGAGCGACAAGAACCACCGGTAGGTGCGATCGCCTTCCAGAATGAAGTAGACGGTGAGGATAAGACCCATGGCCACATCGAACAGCACGCCCACCCAGTCCCGGAGAGAAAGCAACAGATAAGTGGCGGCGTTGCTGACCAGATCCTGAAGCTTGGTGACGATATCCGCAGTGTCGAGATGTTGCGCAAAAGGAATGCTTTCCGCCTTCTGCAGAATGCCGGGCAAGCGTGTCGGCATCTCACGCCCAAACTCCTGCAGGTCGCCGATCACCGGCGGCAAGGCAAGAAACCCGAACGCTGTAATCGCCACCGCCAAGCCCAGCAGCAGAAAGAAGATCGCGGCGCCTTTGAACGGCTGCCAGCGCCCGACTCGAAACCCGGCCGTAGCGCGCACCAGCGGGCCGAGCACCACGGCAAACAATGCGCTGACGTAGAGCAGCAAAAGCACTTCGCGGACCAGCCAGGCCAGGTAACAACCCAGCACCAGCAAGAACGCAAAGAGAATATCGCTTCGAAGCGTCCGCACCGTCCCGCTGGAACCAGTCATCTCTAGCTTCCTCGGACTAACTCCTAACAGCCTGTGGTGAAAGTCAAAATCCCTGGAAAACCGTCCCTCAGCGGCTAAAGCCGCGTTGACTGTTTGAGCTTTACGGCACGACTAAAGTCGTGCCCTTTCAAACCCGGACTTTTACCACAGGCTGCTAATACTACAGTTGTACTTGCTTCAGGCCGCCCCGATCCGGGCGTAAACAGGCTGCGGAAAAAGGCCCGAATTCGATTTTGGCGCGAAGTAAAGTTTTGCAGGGGCTAAAGCCCACGTTCGTTTTGCGGCATTTGCGGCCCGACTGAAGTCGTGCCCTGTTACAAAGCCTTGAAGATTTGTGTCAATGCCGAGTTTTTCCGCAGCCTGTAAAGGCGCTGTCGTTTTGGCCATTTTTCAGGGGGTTCCCCCCCTGCTCCGTTGAAAATCATACTACGAGCCGACTTTCATGCCTGTGGGCGGCCCACCGGGCCATGGGTACTCCCTCCGCAACCGCGATCTACAACTGTAGTACTAATCACTAACCACTGTTTTTACTTGTCTCCGTTCAGAATCGATCCCACAATTCCGCCCAGCAGTCCGCCGCCCATGCCGGTCGCGGCCGTCTGCCGCGCTTCCTGCCGGGGCAGGTACTCGCCGATCTGGTGAGCCAGCCGCGAAATCGGCAGCGTCTGCAACCACACCTGCCCCGGCCCTGTCAGCACCGCCAGAAACAGCCCGTCTCCACCGAAGATCAGGTTCCTGATGCCGGGAACCGTGGTGATCTGAAACGACACCGACGTCTGAAACGCGCCCACATGTCCCGGATGCACGCGCAGCGTCTCGCCGGGCGCAAGATTCTTCACAATCATCTCGCCGCTTAGCTCCAGCCACGCCGTTCCCACGCCGCTTATCTTCTGCAGCAGAAATCCGTCACCGCCAAAGATGCCCGCGCCCAGCGATTGCTGAAAGCCGACGCCGATGGTCACTTGCGTCGTAGCGCACAAAAAACCATGCCGGTGGACCATATACTCCGGCCCCTGCCCCAGTTGGATGGGCACAATGTGTCCCGGAACCTTGGTGGCGAACGACACTTCACCGGGATACTGGAAGGCGCGGTACTCGGTCATGAAGATGCTGCCGCCGCCGGCCACGCGTTTCAGCACGCCGAAGATTCCACCGCCGCCGCCCATCTGGGTATGGGTCGTCATCTGAATGGAGCCCGTCATCCACGAGAGTTCTCCGCTCTCTGAATACACGCTCTCGTTGGGGTCGAGGAGCACATCGAGCACCGGCATGGTGGTGCCCTGTATTCGTGTCTGCATGGCAAAAACCTCCTGTCACCGACAGTGTACCTGTCTCAAGACGCTTTGCTATACACAATGTCAATTTGGAATCGCCGGGCGCACGGACTGCAAGCCAGCTCCCTACCAGGCCAGCAGTTCATCGTCCGGCGAGGGCGACAAGAACGCCACCGGTCCAGGAGTGGAGCGCAGGGGATCCGCGAAGCACTCGATGCTCTCTGGACCGGCGCTCCTGGCCTGCTGCAGCGCCTTTTCGGCCTCGCGCAAAACCACGACCGGCGAACGGCCGCCGCTGGAGGCTACACCAAAGCACGCCGAAAGCCGAATCGACTCTCCCCGCACATGGAACGGCGAACTGAAAACATCCATGCGCAGCCTTTCGGCCAGCATCATGGCATTGTTGACGCTGCAGCCGGGCGCCACCACCAGGAACTCGTCCATTCCCGGCCGGCCCAGCAGATCGTAGCTGCGCAGCAAACGCGAGGCACGGTTCGCCACCTGGACCAGCAATTCATCGCAGGCGTCGGCGCCCAGGCGCGAATTCCAGTGCCCGAAGTCGTCAATGTCGAACAGAACCAGGCACAGCGAGCTGTTCAGCCGCTGTACGCGATCGGTCTCGCGAAACAGCATGGCCAGCAGAGCCTCGCGATTATATACGCCGGTCAGCCGGTCCAGTTGCGCATTTTGCGTAGCTGCGTTGCGCAGCGAATCGAGTTCGCGCGCCACGACGTCCCGCCGCAACACCAGGTCGAGACGAAGCTGCCAGTAGGCGATTTCGTCGCCACGCAAAATCAGGTCGTCGATGACCCCTTGTGCCAGCCAATCGGTGGATTCATGGGTCACAGTGTCCGAAATCAGGACAATCGGGAACCGCGCGATCTCGCCCTCAGCCCCCATAGCCGCCAGCAACTGGCCCATCGGCATGCCGGGGAGCGTCGCATCCAGCAGCGCCAGGGCGGGAGGATTGACCGCTTTCATCGAGTTGAGCGCAGCCTGTGCGGAAAGAACTACTTCGACGCGCGCCCCCGCAGCCAGCAGGGCTGGTTCAACCGATGCCAGCAGAGCGGGCTCCGGTGAGGCGAGCAGAAATGTGGAATGGCTAGAGAGATGGTTGTCGGCAAACATCCAGGATTGCCTCCGTACTGGATGCATCGGCAAACATTAGGAAAAATTTAGAAGGCAAAATAAGATTCTTGGTGCATTCCAATGACTAACGCCCGCGTTGCCGGAACCTAAAGTACCGCAACTGCAGCCGGGCGCCCCATTTCTCGCCCGCCACTGCGGATGAGAGCTCGAAGCTAGAAGCTGAACACCGCTCTCAGTCCACAAAGTCCACCTGGGGCGCAATGGGAATAATCCCGCTTTCGTGCCCGCGTTCGAGCAGCTTGCGAATCGCTTCGCGCCCGTCCGCGCCGTAGTCCAGCGTACGCTCGTTCACATACATGCTCACAAAGCGGCTGGCCGTCCGCGCGTCGAGGTCGCGCGCGAACTGCATGGCATATTCGAGCGCCTGTTCGCGGTGATCCAGCGCGTGCTGAATGCTGTCGCGCAGCGCCTTCGAGATGATCTTGTGCTTCTCCGCGCCCAGCGAACGGCGAATCGCGTTACCGCCCAGCGGCAGCACCAGGCCCGTGGTTTCCTGCCACCAGATTCCGAGATCGAGAATCTTGTAAAGCCCGCTCGTCGTGTAGGTGAGCTGGCCCTCGTGGATAATCAATCCGGCTTCATAGGTGCCGCTCTGAATCGCGGGAATGATCTTGTCGAAGGGCACCGTCTCGGTCTTCAGTTTGGGATTGAAGATCTTCAGCGCCAGAAACGCCGTGGTCATTTCGCCGGGAACGGCGATCTTGATCCTCTCCAGGTCGCCGAGCTCGAGCTTGCGGCTGGAAACGATCATGGGGCCGTAACCTTCGCCCACGCTGCCGCCGCAGCCCATCAACGTGTAGTTTTCCTGCAAGTAGGGATAAGCATGAAAACTGATCGCGGTGACATCGTAAAAGGCCTCATCCCGCGCCCGCTTGTTCAGCGTCTCGATGTCGCAAAGGGTGTGATTGAAACGATAGCCCGGTACGCGAATCTTGTTGGTGGCCAAGCCGTAGAACATGAAAGCGTCGTCGGAATCGGGACTATGGGCAATGGAAATATCGATCATGGCACCCTGGCCGGTTTCAGTTTTCGTGTCACTCATTTTAGGGAGATCCTTTCCAAGCAAAGGCAGCAATGAAATCTCAGATGCGCGTAAACAGTGCGGCGACGACGACTCTGGCGCCCAATGTTAACGCCGGCGGCGAGGACAATTTTCAGCTCTTCGCCCAAGAGATAAAATTCAAGGCTCAACTTCCACGTCGGTTTCCTGGGCGGCATCGAGCGCCTCAAGCATCTCGCGCCGCTGTTTCCCGCGCTGCAACCAGATATGGTGCGCCACGCCCGCGGCTGCAAGCAGCAGCGCTCCAAGCGATACGAGAAGGCCTGTCATTAACCAGCGCATAGGAGCGAACCAACCAAGGATATCAGAGTGGGTGGGTTCGCCCTGGACGTCACACCTTGCGCAAACTCCCCTGCAGCCAATCGAGATACGGATGGCTCCCCGCCTCCACCGTCAGAACCAGAAACTCAGGCGTCTCGTAGCTGTGCAGCTCGAGCAGCCGCGTCTCCAATGCCGCCAGTTGCTCAGGACCGGTCTTGATCAGCATCATGGTCTCCGTAGCCGACTCCACTGCGTCCTTCCACCGGTAAATGGACTGCACGCCGGGAACCAGCGTTGCGCACGCCGCCAGCCGCTCCTCAACAAGAATGTGGGCAAGGCGCCCGGCCTCCTCAGGGTTAGCTGCGGTCGTCAAAACGATACGTGCCGGCGGATTAGCTTCAGGCATGGGTCACTTCCCAATCGAGAATCTTTCTGAGACTAATCTAGTCCCAAACTGCCCTGCGGAGAACCCATTTGACCGCCTCCGCCAGCCATGGTGGAGAATAGAGAATATGAGCACAGCGATCAAATTTGGCACTTCCGGATGGCGGGCTATTGTCGCCGACGAATTTACCGTGGCCAATATCCGTCTGGCCGTTGCCGGTATCGCCGCCTATGTAAAGACCCAGCCCGAGCCTCACCGCGTGCTGGTAGGCCGCGATCCCCGCTTCCTGGGCGAGAGCTTTGTGGCCGAAGCCGCGCAGGTACTCGCCGGAGCCGGCGTCACGCCCATCGTGATCACCGAAGCCGCGCCCACTCCCGCCATCGCCTATGCCGTGCGCGCACTCAAGACCTCCGGCGCCATCAACTTCACCGCTTCGCACAATCCGCCCGAGTACAACGGCATCAAGTTTTCCACGCACGACGGCGCGCCGGCCCTGCCCGAGGTGACCAAACAAATTGAAGCCGCCATCGCGGCCCTCCAGATCAGCGATTCCCCTATTCCAAAGGCAGAACGGCCCGAAGGGCAGACGGCCGACGTCAAGCCAGCCTTCCTCAAACGCCTTGCCGAGCTGGTCAATCTGAAGGCCATCGCCAAGTCCGGCATTAAGGTGGTTTACGATCCCTTCTGGGGCGCGGGCCGCGGCTACCTGTCAGAGTTGCTGCGCGAGACGGGCGTGGCCGTCGAAACGGTTCACGATTACCGCGACGTGCTCTTTGGCGGCCATGCGCCCGAGCCCTCAGACGAATTGCTCGGCGACGCCAAGGCCAAGATGCGGGAGACGGGGGCCCACCTGGCCGTCGCCACCGACGGCGACGCGGACCGCTTCGGCATTGTCGACCAGGACGGAACCTTCATCCAGCCCAATTACATCGTTGCCCTGCTCTTCGACTACCTGGTCGAGACGCGCGGCTGGCGTAACGGCGTGGCCAAGAGCGTGGCCACCACCAATCTCATCAACGCCCTCGCCGATTACCACAAGGTGCCGCTTTATGAGACGCCGGTCGGCTTTAAATACATTGGCGAGCTCATCATCGCCGACAAGATCGCCATCGGCGGCGAGGAGTCCGCCGGCCTCACCATCCGCGGACATGTGCCTGAAAAAGATGGCATCATCGCTGGCCTCCTGGTTGCCGAAATGGTGGCCACGCGCGGCAAGAGCCTGGGCACGCAACTGAAGGAACTGTTTGGCAAGGTTGGTTCCTTCTACCCCGTTAGAGAGAACTTCCGCTTGACCCCGGAGATCAAAGCCGCGTTCACTGAGAAGTTGAAGACCGATCCAAAGGAGCTCAGCGGTCGCAAGGTCTCGAGGATAGTGCGCACCGACGGCCTCAAGCTGATTCTGGAAGACGGTTCGTGGGTATGCTACCGGCTCAGCGGAACCGAGCCTGTAGTGCGCGCCTACACCGAAGCGCGCAACGAGCAGGACATGGAAGCCCTGAAAGCCGCCTCCGAAAAATTTGTGCTGTCGTAAGAACTGGTTGAGTGTCGATGCAAGAGGAGATGTTCCAACCCGAGAGACCGACCGCGCCCCCGGCGCTCTCGCCGCCACTCCCGGCGCGCGAGCGGGCGCTCGAGTCGGCTAGGCGCGCCTGGCGTTCCGCGGGAACTGTGGTTGCCGTCTTGTTGGCAGCCCTGGTCATGTGGCACGTGGTCAACGGCACGCACGGCCTCTCTGTCTGGCAGCAGAAACGCGCCGAAGACCGCCGACTCCAAAAAGAGATCATCGATGTCCAGCAGGAGAACGCGCAGCTTCGCCAGCAGATCGAGCGCCTCAAGTCCAACCCCGACGCCATCGAGCACGAAGCCCGCGAAAAACTCCACTACGCCAAGCCCGGCGAAGTGATCTACACTCTGCCTGCTCAGCCGCCTGATCAGCCCCAGCCCTCAGCCCCGGCAAAGTAGGCAAGTGGCATGCGCCTTCGGTTTCTGAAATCCTGCCCAGTCCAATACACAGCGGGCGCCCCATCCCACCATCGATAAGTCGATCTAAACCGCGACAAAACAGTCAACAAAAACGCAAAAACACGTCATTCCGATCTAATTGTCCCCATATATCAGTTCATTCCACAAAGAAGATCCCAATCTATCAGTGCGATTTTCCAGAAATTCCTTCCAAACCGAAGACTGTCCGCCTGCACCAGGACAAAAACAGAGCCCTTCGTCGGCCTCTAAGCCGACAAACTCTCGACTGACTCCTGCGAAATTCACTTCACCGCCGAAGAGCCGTTCTGTCCACTGTTCACTGTCCTCTGTCCACTGCTTTTTAAAACTCCACGTGTGCCCGCACCGTGGGCACATAGACCGGTCCGCGATCGCGATTGTAGCCGGGATCGACAATATAAGACCCGCCAACCATGGAATAGAACCCGCGCCAAAGATGGGCGTTGTAGTACCACTCGACGATGTTCTCGCGCCCATAGGTCAGGCCGCCGTCGCCCAGCAGGAAGCCCAGTCCGCCGTAGTGCAGATAGTTCTGGTGGTCGCGCTTGATGGCGTTCGAAACGAAGGCCACGCCCACTTTGTCGTTGGACCTCGACCAGCTATGACCGTTGTAATCGCCGCCAACGAGAGCCGTCTGCCCGACCTCTGTATACGCGAACGACTCGTGCTGGTCTTCATTCCAGCCGAAGCGCGAGAACAGGCGCAAACTGTCTGTAACCTCCTGCTCCGTGTTCAGGCCAAAGCCGTACTTGACTGCGCCAAANNCCGGCCAGCAGGCCTTTGCGCAGCTCGAACTCCCAGTTCTGGCCGTTGGCACGGCTGAAGGCCCAATCGAGATCGATGCCGTTGGCGATGACGGGCATTGCCGCGATGCCGTAGCGCGCCGACCAGATACGGTCGTCGTATTCAAGCACTCCGCCAACCGTGTAACCGCGCGTGTCCGCGGCGTAGTCCCATGCGCCGTTGTTGTCGATGGTCCAGTTGGTGAATTGCAGATGGCTGTCCGTGCCAACGGCATTCAAATCGAAAATATCCGGAAGACTCATCTTCCCCACGCGAATATCGAACCGGCGTAAGGGCACCTTGGTCGCCAGCGCGAATGGCCCGCGTTCCTGGTCTACCATCTCGTCCGTCAGGCCCACGATCTGGTGAATCTCGCCGCGGGAGAGATACGGCAGGGTGCTCAGCGTGGGATTGCGCACCACGTCGAGATCCGTTTCGCCGGCCAGGCCCAGCGCCTGCGAGATACCGCGTCCGCCGGCATTTTCAAGGTCCACAATCAGGTCGGTGTTGTAGCGAGTGTTGGGGCGCAGTTGATAACCGAAATAAAGCGTTCCGACTTCCGACGCTTTGGTCTCGAATGTGTCCCGGAGACTGTTAGTGCCCTCGTACGGCGAGTGAAAATGACCGTGCATTTGAAAAATGCTGTTGGCCTGCCCGGAAAC
Source organism: Acidobacteriaceae bacterium (assembly GCA_003142935.1). GTDB lineage: Bacteria > Acidobacteriota > Terriglobia > Terriglobales > Acidobacteriaceae > Telmatobacter. Next base: position 76,749 of record PLOG01000020.1, on the reverse strand, counting down.
CCAGTAGCGGCCGCTCTCCGAGTGCGGAGCCAAAGTCAACATCGGACCGGCCGGCGCAAGATCTTGCGTGGCAGGAGACTGCGGATTGGGGGCGGGGGAAAGCTGAGCGTGCGCCCGCGTGCCGGCGAAGCCCGAAGTGAGAACCCAGGCACAGGCCAGGCCGGCGAGGAGTTTGACGAGCGAATTGGGAGAGCGGCTGGGCATAGAATGAGGGAGGAATCTATACCCCCACTCGGTTAATACCATACCGGGGGTGGGTATTGTCAAGAAGGGGAGGCAAACCATGTCGCACCAGGAGCGGGAGAAGCTGAAACTGCTGCAACGGCTGAGGAAAGTGCGCGGGCAACTGGACGCGGTGGAGCGTTCGCTGGCCGCCGATGAGGATTGCGGCGGGCAACTGATGCTGCTGGCGGCGGTGCGCGGCGGCGTGAACTCGCTGATGGGCGAGGTGCTGGAGACTCATATTCGTTTTCACCTCGCGGATGGCGCCAAGGAGCAAATTGCACCTGAGCTGGCCGAGGACCTGATCGACCTGGTGCATGCCTATCTGAAATGAGGTTATTGGAAAGCGCCGTCTGCCGATGAGCAATAAAGGCCGCTCTCCTCTACGCCGCAGCCCGGCTCCTACTCATCTTAGCCGTGGGAGCGACGGTGAAATGTTAAGGCCAAGTTGATTTGAGGGGGGAAATGCCGTGCTTTCCCGTCCTGACACGACATCCGCCGCTCAGCGGCGCTATTGGTAGTTGCCGATCAGAACGAACGGCGCCCAGTAGAACGGATGAGAATAGCCGGTTTCAGGCGCCGACGCCGCCGGTCCTCCGACAGTCTCAAAGCCGCGCTGGCTGCGCCCATCGGGAGATGCGGCCGGCCCCTTGAGCAGCGCCAACTGCGCCTGGCGCAAGGCCTCCGCTTTGCCGCTGGACGGATCTTTGAGCCATCTGGAATAGAAATCGCTCATCAGGCGGCTGGTGCTGGCGTCGTTCACATCCCACAGTGTGGCCAGTACTGCTTCGGCATCCTTTTGCTGCGCGATCATGCCCAGGCTGTCCATCTCCGTACCGTCCCTGGTTTTGTAGTCCTTGGCGGTGCTGCAGGCAGAGAGAGTGAGCAGACGGGTTCCGTGAAACGCGACCGTGGAGTGCTCCATCTCAGAGAGATTCCACTCGTATCCTTTCGCATCTCCGATCGATTCTCCGCCAAGCATAAGAAACGGTTCGTCGCCGCTGCCGGTCTCTACAACGAAATGGCTGGCGATATGAACCACCGGGAAGCTTTTTCCTTCGCCAAGCTCGGCCTTTAGCGCGACTAACGTGAACCGATCGTCGGGCAGCAGCTTGCCTTCCATCGGTCCATGCGACTCAGGCACGGCGGGATCGCGAACCACGGAATCCAGCTCCGGCAGAACGCCGGGCAGCGGCGGCAAGCCGCCATAACTCTTTGACAATCCCATGGCCAGCACGCTGGGCGCGCTTCCCTTCGCGAGCGGCGAGTCGGTCATGTGGCCATAGCTCTCGGGAGTGAAAAGCACGTTTCTGAACCGCTCGAGCATGTACCGGTGACCATCGTAGAGCGCGGCCATGGGCAGGTAGCGCAGCGCATCATCGAGAGACCAGAGCAGTGTGGGAACGTCGCCCCGCGCACCGGGCTGCGCTTCGAGCGCTTTCAATTCACCTTCCATGGGAGCCACGACCATTGCATACAACTGAGCCAATCCGGGCTTGGGATCGGCACTGCGCGCGGCCATGGTTTCAAGCACCTCAAACACTTTGCCGCGCAGCTCGGCAGGCGTGGCCTTCAATTCGAACTTCTTTCGCGTAGTCGCGGTCACCACAATCGCGTAGACATGGTCCTCGCCCAGCAAAATGCGGATGCCGGATACGCGCGGTCCCAGTTTCGCCAGCGTGTTTTCGAGATAGCTCTGCCGGGAGTCCTCGCCGGCTGAATCTTCACTCGGATTGCCGGCCGGCTTGCGCTCCAGTTCGGCGCAGACCGTGTTGGTGAAGTAGTTCGCAATTTCGCCGATTCCCTGCTGCAGGCTCGCGGCGAGTTTTTTGAGTTGCGCTTCATCGTCAGTGGTGCGCGCAGCTTTGGCCTTCAGGGCCGCGTATTGGAGGCTCATGTCTTCAAGCGCGAGTGTCTTCTGCTGCTGGGAGTCCAATTCGGTTTGCGCCTCTTGTTGCGCGGCACTGAGCTTAAGGGGTTCAACCTTGGCTTCCGCATTCTCACTGGCGCCGCGAACGACATCCTTCAGCTCTTGCTCCTTCAGCAGATCGAGAACCTGCTCCGCCTCGCCGAGCCTGCCGGTCTGGACCAGCAGTTCGGCCAGAATGCGATAGGTTGAAGCTCTCGATTGCGCAAATCCTGCCTGCAGGTCTTTATCGAGACCGGAGATATTCTTGCGAATCTGCTGATAGCTGTTCACCGCATCCAGTCCGAAAAAGATGGCAACCTCGGGACGATTCTGCTTCTGGAAGCCGACCATCATGGCGGTGTCGATTCCGCCCTGCATATCGGGATCGCCCGCTGCTTTTGCCATGGTGAGAGCGGCCAGCGAGTAAGGAAATGCTGTCTGCGGTTGGCCGAGCTTTGCATAGGCCATGCCGATCAGGCCCAGGGCCATGGCCTCGCCGCGGCTCTCCTTCACTTCGCGCCACACTGGCAGAGACTGGAGCTCGATCTCCAGCGATTTGTCCGGCTGTCCCATGTCGAGATAGGCCCGCCCCAGGTTGCTCATGGTCATGGCTTCTCCGCGGCGGTTGCCCACTTCGCGCCAGATGGCCAATGACTGGTTCAAGAAATCCAGCGCCTGCTGGGGCTGGCCCAGGTCGTCATGCGCCCTGCCGATGTCGTTCAGGTCGAGGGCCTCGCCGTTGCGGTTTCCCGATTCGCGCCAGACCGGCAATGCCCGATTGAAGTAATCCAGCGCCGTCTGTTTCTGGCCCAGATCGGAATAGACCCTTCCCAGATCGTCGAGAGAGCTTGCCTGGCCCTGAAGATTGCCAATCTCTTTCCAGATCGAGAGCGCCTGGTTGTAGGATTCCAGCGTCTTTGCCTTCTGGCCCAGATCGGAATAGGTTCTGCCCATGTTATTCAGGCTCAGCGCCTCGCCGGCGCGCTCGCCGGTTTCACGCCATATGGCCAAAGCCTGGTTGAGGGCGTCAAGCGATTTCTGGCCCTGGCTCATATCGGAGTAGACCTTGCCGATCATGTCGAGTGCTTGGGCTTCGCCATTGCGATTGGCCGCCTGACGCCAGATCGGCAACGCCTGGTTGAGGACTTCGAGGGCTTTGTCCTCCTGCGCCAGGTTGGAGTACGAACGGCCCATGTTGGTAAGCGCGAGTGCTTCGCCCGCATGGCTGCCCAACTGGCGCCAAATCGCCAGCGTCTGGGTAAAAAGGTCCAGCGCCTTCGGCTCGTCGCCCATGTCGGAATAGATTCTGCCAATGATGCCCTGCGTGATCGCCTGGCCCACCTGGCTGTTTCCTAACTTTTCCATCCGTAGCGCCTGGTTGCAGTCATCGAGCGCCTTTTGCATATTTCCGGCTTGCCGGTACAAGGAGCCGAGCGTATTCAACTCGGTGACTTCACTTCGGTACTGCTTTGCCTTGGCCGCATCGGCGAGCTGCTGCTCGTGCTGGGCGATCTGATCTTTCAGCGGAGCGGTTTGCGAATTGGCCTGCGGAGTTGCCTGGGCGCGGGCAAATGAGGAGGGAAGTTCGAGAAGAGCGCACACTGTTGCCGGTAACAGCCAGATACTCAAATAAGCGACAACTCGCGTTCTCTGGATAAGGTTCATCTCGCCCCCTGAGGGACCGTCCTGCCCATGCTATACCTCGGCTTGGCTCCGAAAAGGTTGAAGCTTTACAGGCCCTGCGAAAAAGGGCCTGATTCTGGCTAGAAATCGTGAAAAGCATACCTCAAGGCCTAAAGGCCTCATTGCTTTCATGCCCATTACACCGGGGATAAATCCCCGGCCTACCGCCCGGATGAGTTTTTTCGCGGTCTGTTTATCTTGCTTGGGTGAAAACGATTCGCCGGCGCTTTACTGCACGATCTTCGCCGGCTCGGCCCCGGCCACTCCCAGGGCGAAATCCGCATCCGCCGAGCTCTTGCTCATCACCGGATGCTGGTGCGAGCCATCCGAGGAGACGCGCGCCGAGACCTGCTGCGCCACCGCGTCGAACAACTGGCTCAACAGAGTTTGGCCGTTGCCGGTCTTCAGCGCCTGGAGCAGAAAATACGTGAAGTATCCATGCTTCAGCGCAGGGCTCTCAAGGGACTCTTCATCCACGCGGCTCGCCGACATCACAATCCGCCCCGTGCCTTCGGTCATCCGATCCAGCATTTGACTGGATGGACCTTTGTTGGCCAACGCGGCCACCGCGCCCTGCATCGAACCGCCGCTGTAGCAGGTATCCAGAATCACCGCCGTACGCAAGGCCTTCATGCGCGTCGCCACTGCGTTGGCCAGCTCCACCATGGGATACGCAGTGGCAAACATGGCATCCTCGTCGAAACTGCCGGCTTTGTCGACTTCGGTGTCGTAGGTGACCAGGTAATTTGCGCCCCCCGCTGTGTCCATGGTGCGCGGCGTGCCGTGTGTCGCCACATAAATCACCACCAGATCGTTGGTTCCCGCGTGACGCGCGATCCAGTTCAGGCCTTCCTTGATGTTCCTGGTGGTCGCCTGCTCATCGGTGAGCACATGGACGTGGCTCGAGGGAAATCGTCCGATGGCCGGATCGGTCAGTTCCGCGGCAAAGGAACTTGCGTCCGCAGTGGTAAAGTTCAGGCGCGGAATGCTGCTGTCGGTGAATCGACCGATGCCTATGACAAGCGCCCATTTCTGCGCGACCGGCCCGGGAGACTCCGCGGGTCCCGAAGCTGTCGAACCGGGCGTTTTCGCCGGAGCTGCTTCCACGGCGAATCCGCGCCCTGCGGGCGTGGCCAGCACCAGTGGATTCAAGCCCTGCTGCAGCGCTTCCGAGCCGTTGAACCGCGCCTTATCCATTGAGTATTTGGCCAGCGCATCGTGGCCGAGCCGCTGTTCCACCAGGCTGCGGTAGTACCATGCATCGCCCAGTTCGCTGCACTCTGAAACGGCATGCTTGAGCAGTTGCAAGGCATCTTCGAACGCGCCGTTATTGCTTTGCGGAGAGATTCGTTCCAGCGCCTGAACCACAAGGTCTTTGCCCGCGCCGCATTGGTCGTCCTGGCCCCATGCGGACGTGCAGATTGCCGGCAGAGCGGCCAGCAGTACCAGCCACGCAAACCGAATGATGCGACTGCTTGTCATTTCGGCGACGTGCTCCCTCCGGCCCGGTGTGTTGTTGCAGAATGCGCCGAGTGCGCCGGACGCCCTTGTTCTTCAAGCTGTTTGTAATGCGCGATTGCTTCTTCGATGCGCCGTTGCGGCTCAAGAAAATAATGCTCTCCCGGTCTGGAATCGATGGCTTTGCCGTAATCGATCGCGGCTTCATCCAGGTATTTCATAGCCGCTTTTGGATCTTCGGCCTTGTAGGCCAAAGCCTCATAGGCCACGCCGGTGTTGTAAAGCCGGTATGCATCCTCAGTCGGCTTCGGATCGGGGGTTGCGGTTTCGAATGTCTCCAGAGCGCGCTCCCATAGGCCGGCGATTGCCTGCTTGTCACCCTCGTCGAGCGCACCCCTTTGTTTGGCGAGATACACTTCGACGGTTTCACTTGTGTTCACAATGTGCGCGGCAATCTTCTCCACAGCGCGGTTGATGAGCAGCGCGCGCAGCTCGGCGTCGGTGGGGGGATTAAGATCTTCGCTTGCGGCTCCGCCCGTCACCCTCTTCCAGGCGCTGGTTACCGTCCCTTTCACGCCCTCTGAAACTGAGTTTCCGGAGCTGTCGAACTCGCGGTCATACTTTGCCGTTACATTGTCGGACGACAACTGCGCTCCGCCCGCGCTCCTGGTTTGGAAAGCAATACTCAGCGAGCCGGTCACGCGGAGGTAACTCTGAGTCTTGGCTGCGTTCTTGCCTACCGCCAGCGATGGGCGGGTGGTCGCAGTGGGTTGAGGATGGGAGAAATCGGTAATCCGGCAAGTGACGATGGCCGAAGGCGCGTGTTCATCGATGCGAAGCCGGGGATCGTCCTTGGTGATTTCCGCCTCCAGCATCGACTGTAAATCGCGCGCCAGCTCGGATTGATCGTTGCGTCCGGTCACCCTGACGGCGATGCTGTCTCCCGGCAGGTGCACAAGCGCCGGCAATTTGCGCAGCAGGGTCACTTTATCCTTGGCGGTCCCAAAGCTCTGTGCGCGAACGGCTGCAGTCGCCAGCAGCCAGATAGCCACGCATGCGGCAACGTGCAGCAGGGCGATCGCATGAACATGGTTGGAGCCCGATGACGGGTCTCGCCGCGGCCCTCCGGGACGCGAGACTATGCATTGGCCGCTAACCCAGGGTTCTGTCCGCCGAGGCGGGCTCCACCCTGGGCTATTTTCGGCCCTCCCTATGGGAGGGAGTTCGCAGGTTCGACTGCCAGGAGCGAGACCGGGAATCGGTTGAGCATACAAAATCCATTTATGCGGTTGCCCTGCAAAGTGCAGCCTCACTTCCCGATTCATCGTGCCCCCTTTGATGCCTTCGATAAATTTCTGCGTTGCCGGCCGGTCTCACATGTTCGCCGCTCAAGAGATGAGTCAGGAGTTACTCCGTAGTCTTCTTTTCGCTTGAAGCGGTCTTTTCTGAACCGCTCTTTTCTGAACTGCCTTTTCCTGAACTGCCCTTTCCGGAGCCGCTCTTTTTCGAGCCGCTGCCTCCGGAAGAACCATCGCCGCTGTTGTCCGCGGGCTTGCTGACACCTGAAGGCTTGCCCGAGGTCGAAGGATCGAGCGGCTGCACGCTTATGCGCATGGACGCATAGGTTATACCCGGAACAGCGTTCTGCGCGCGTACCTGGAGCGGCTGACTCGGATCGGCATCCTTGCGGACAAGGTAGCCTTGGACGAGATCAAGATTAGGCAATTCCTTGGCCAGTTCGTCCGTGTGCCTTTGCGGGACCATGAGGTAATCGCCGGAAAGCAGTCCGATGTAGCGATCTTCGCGATCGGGATCGTTCATTGCCTGCTGCGTGGCAACGGCGGTGGTCAGATTGCCGGACATGATGAACCTGGTTCGATCTTCCCAGTAGCTCAATACCTCAGTGAAGGCAGAAAGCGCCGGCACGCTGATGGCCGGCAGAGTGACCAGCGGAGCAGCAATCTTGGCCCCTTGCATGATGATGTTGAGAGCCTTCACAAAGACTGAGGTTGTTGCGGCCTTTGAAACATTGACTGCCAGCTTTCCGGTGCCCTGCGTAAGCAGGATTTTGCTGGTGCCCTGCTGCGCCTGCGGCGTCTTGAAGCCGAGTTGGTCGAGCGATACTTTGCCCGACTTGCTCGGCTCAAGCGATGCGATGGCGGTCCACGCCAGCGGAGCAATGATGTTCATGAACGGGTGGATTTGCGTCGTATCCACGCGCAACTGCGCTGCGCGAACACTGGCATCGTTGTTGTTTGCCGAGGGATGGTATTGCGACAGGGCAATGCTCACGGCCACATCGCCGTCGTGATTCAGCAACTCGTCTTGCGTAATGTCAGTGGCATAGCGAAGCCGTTTCGTGGTGGTGCTGTAATGCAGATATTGGGTTTCAGCGGCGGGATCGGGAAGCTGATCGGCCGGGCCGCGGGACGCGGACTTCTTTCCATAGTTCTGGCTGTAAGGATTCACGGAATCGAAGAATCCATTCCAGAAGTCGTAGGAATCGTGAGGCGTGTCTTCTGTCGATGCCATCGCGGCAGTATCCTGTGCCGCGGCAAGCTGGGGCAGAAGAGCGGTGAACACTCCAAGGAACGAAGCGTCGGCAACAAAGTTGCGCCGGGAAAGTGTCATGGTCGTACTCCTTCAAGAGATCGCGGGGAATGTCGATCCAGCCGGTTGACCGTGGCGACAGTTATGTTGTGTTCATTGCGCAGCGTCCTTAGGCACGCTGCGCATTGTGGTGAGCGCGATGCCCCAGTTGGTGGGCACTTCGCCTGAGAAACCGCGGGTTCCGCTGCTGGTGTTTGCCAGCAGCTTTTCCAGGGGCGATTCTACGCCGCGCGTTCCGCGCGTAGCCACGCCCTCAAAGTTCAGTGCGTAGGGATCGGGAAGAGGCTGCGCGGTGCTAAGAAGAATGAGCGTGTCAACACCGTAGGGTGGACCGACACGCAGTGTGCGCGCGCCTGGAAGAACGAAACTGCGGCCGTTGTCGGAGTCGCTGGGAAACTGGTTCTCGGCGTAGTCAAGCGGATAGACCAGCGATCCCTTGCCATGGCAATCGATATCGAGCACGTAGACCCAGCGCCTCTCAATCACGCGGTCGGTTGACTGCAAGGCCATCTTCAACTGCTCGCCTTGGCGCACTGGCGAGCCTGGTTGCCCAGGCTGCGGCTGTCCCGCGGTGGACGACGCCGCGCCGGTGGCAGGAACCATGGTCAGCGTGTAGTAGTCAGCACTGGAGGCGTCGGCGGGACTGTTTGCCAGGTCAAGCCAGCCATGCACTTTAGCCAACAGCGATGCGTACTTGCCGAGCGATGTGACGCCCCGATCGAGATCGGCCAAACCGGTCATGTCCACCCAGTCCGTGCGCACCGGATACTGCGAAGTGGCCGAACATCCGGGACTGTGATCCGCCGCTGCCGACGCCGGCGGCCCGGCTGCAAGTTCGTTCTTGTGATACCAGGCGTAAGCAGGTCCATCCGCGGTGAGCGTGCCGGTCAGAGCATAGTCGGCGCCGGCGATTTCGGGCGCCAACTGGACGGCGCTTGCCGGGTCTGCCGGCGCCAGTTTCGCCGCAAGCTCCCTTGGCGGTGGAAGGTTGGCCCAGAGTTTGGCGCTCGCGGGAAGATGCTGCTTCAGCACATCCGAGGTGAGTTGCGGGCCAAGGACGGCGGGCGAGGGCTCGCCGGCTTTTTGCAGAGTCCAATTCTTGCCATCCCAACTGAGAATATGCGTCCAAGGCTCCTCGGCCGGATCGGAAACGAAGGCGACTCCCGACGAAGAGATTGTGTCCGCCGTGTTTACAACGTCTTGTATCGACAGATTCGAAGGCCACATCCATATATGGAGCGGCGCCTGCTCCGCCGGAATCCATTTTGTGAGCTCAAAGACGTCGCCGGGAGCCACCTTTGCGCCCGGAGGGCTGACGCTGGCCGTCGAGCGTGCGATCCCCTCCAGTTCTGCAACTCGGAGATTTATTGTCTGCCCCTTGCTGTTTGGACTCGTCGCGGTAAATTCGCTGCCAACGCCAACCCCGGAGACCCGCCCAATGTCGAGCCAGACGCTGCCGCTGTCGTCGGTCTGCAAAGCCGCGGTGCGAATCTTGCCCGAGTCCGCGGCCTTTCCGCCAAGAAGCGGTTGCTGACGCCGCGCGGCCGTGGCATCGAGATCCGGCTCCTGGTCAGGGACGCTGCCGCCTTCAAGAACGGCCTTGACGCGCTGATAAACGAGCGAGACCGAAGAATCGGCGGGCAAAGCCTGGAGCGCCTGAATCAGCGCGGCGGTAAATGCGCCATGCGGCTCGGCGGTCTTGTCGGCCGGCGGCTGTTCTTTTGCAGTCTGATCCTGCTGGGCGGCGGAGAACACAAGAGCCGGATTGTCCGTGCGCTCGGTGGGCGCGGGGCGCGGCTGGCCGTCGGAGAGCGTGTCGGGCGCTTCGTCGATATCTCGCGGGTCAAAGGCCAGCGTGCGCTCCTTATACCGGGGCCCGATGCCGCGGCTGATACCGCCGCTATGGCAACTATCGAAGATTGCAGTCAGATGAATTCCCTTGTCCAGCGCCGCATTGAAGATTCGCGCCATTTCGCGGTCGCGCACGTCGAAGCCGCCTTTATAGGCATCGGAAGGAACCAGCGTGCTATCCGCATGAACATACTTGCCGCCGGTCAGCACGGTGAGCTTGGTGCCCTTGCTGTTGACGCGCAACGAACCATGGCTGGCATCGTAAAACACCACCGTGTCTCCGCGCTTCGGCTCATCGACAAGATACTTTTGCATAGCAGCGAGTATGCCGGCGCGATCAGTCTGCGCGGATGGCAAAACCACTACCCCCGAACGAGGCTGGGGCGGCGCGGGATCGGTGAGTAGAACTACCTGGTTGGCTGGAAATCCGAACTTGGGGCTGGTCAGCAGGTCAGCCATTGCTTGCGCATCGTTCACTGCGCCGTCCAGATTCTCAAAGCTCCCCAACTCGCAGCGACCGTAGATGCATCCGGCTGGATGCTCTGCCGTGGTTCCCGCAGGCTGGTAGGTATTAATGCCGATCAACAGGGCACGCTGCGTCTGCGACGCGGCTATTGTTCCAGCGAGCGTGAGAACCAGGGAAGAGAGAGCTGTAACGTACATTTTCATAACTGTTCCACATCCAATGAAACGGAAAATGCCGTAAAGTTGCTCTCCAAAGGGAGAATTTTTCTATTGTATCGCCTTGGAATCTGGCTGTGGAACAGAAATCCGATTGCACGCGCATATGCCGGAGTTTTTATTATTGCGTGTCTATGAATTCGTTCCTGTTCGAACGAAATCCGCGTCAGGGATCAGCCCCAGAAACTCCTGAAAAACGTCGTTGGAGAGCAGTCGCCCTTGCGCAGTCAGGCGGACTGTGCCCCCGGCGAACGTAAGCAGGCCTGTCTCCGCCAGCCTGGTCACCACCCGGAGTGCCGGCGCAACCGTTGAACGGCCGAATTCTCGCTCGAGCGCGGCCACCTCGACCCCGGCGTTGAGTCGCAAACCGAGGAACCAGGCTTCCTCATGTTGGCTCGCAGGAGAGAGCCAGCCGGTTTCAGCGGGCTGCGAACCCACCAGAAACGCAGCCAGGTCGTCTGTAGTCGTGGAGCGAAGCACGTACCCCGATTCCGCGAGCGCGCTTTCATCCTGTGAGGCGCGCAGCATCGACGATGCATCCAGGCCCAGGCCGAGATAGGGCCGCCGCTGCCAATAGCGCAAATTGTGGCGAGAGGCAAACCCAGGGCGGCAGAAATTCGAAATCTCATACTGGGCCAATCCCGCCTTCGCGAGCCGCTCAATCGCCTGCGTGTACATCTGCGCAATGGCGTCGTCGGTAGGCACCAGGCCGGCATGATAACGTGCGCCGCCGGTGAGCATTTCGCGGCCCAGCCGGGAGTCCTGGTCCACTTCGAGCATGTAAACGCTGGCGTGGGGAACGCCGGAGTCGACGAGCATTTCGAGCGATTCCTGCCAGGTGGCAAAGGTCTGTCCGGCCAGACCTGCGATCAGGTCCACGTTGAGGTTGGCAATTCCGGCCGCGCGCAGGCGGCGCAAATCGTCCGCCACGGTCGCCCGGTTGTGAAGACGGCCGCTCGAATGCGCTTCGTTATCGATGAAGGACTGGACGCCAAGGCTCACTCGGTTCACGCCCGCTGCAACCAGCGCGGCAAGTGTGCCGCCGGCAAGCTGTCCAGGCGCGCACTCAACAGTAATCTCGGCATCCGGATCGAAATCGAACTGCGACCGCATCGCGCCAAAGAGCCGCGCCAGCAGATCCGGAGCCAGCAGGCTTGGGGTTCCTCCGCCCAGATACACAGTGTCTACCTTGCGCGGCAGGGCGACTCCGGTTTTTATGGCCCACTCGCCGGCTGCTGCAAGATCCTGAATGAGCCGGTCCACATAGCGCGCGTGCTCGCTGGCCGGGTAGACTCCCGATGCGAAGTTGCAATAGGTACACTTCGACCGGCAAAAAGGAATCGAGACGTAGAGTCCAAGCGCGTTGTCCCGATTGTCCATCATAAAAAGATTGTTTCATGCCGTTGCCCGGCTCCCCCGTTTCACGTTCTCCTCTAAAAGTTCGTGTAATCATTGAAAGAAGGAGAACCCGTTTGAAGGCCTGGCCCATTTTGGGCGTATCGATTATCGAAGTCATACTGCTGCTCGCCCACTGGTTTCTCTTTCACACCTGGATAGAATTCTGGGACGCCCCGAGTGCGGCGGTGGTCACGGCGCTGCGGGTGGCGCTGTTCTTGCTGGGGTTCAGCTTTATCGCTGCCGCGCTGCTCAGTTTCCGGTTTGCTAATCCGGTGGTTGTCGTCCTCTATAAGTTCGCCGCGGTCTGGCTGGGATTTCTGAACTACTTATTCCTGGCAGCTTGCCTGAGTTGGCTGGTTTGGTATGCCTGGCTGGATTCCCGGTTGAGTGCTAACCCTGCCGCCGCGCGGCCCTGGATTGCCATTTTTCCTGCTGCCGCCGCTCTGCTGGCAGGAATCCATGGGCTGCTGAACGCGCGCCGGGTGCGTGTGCGGCAACTTGCAATCTCGCTGCCGGGCCTGCCGGAAAGCTGGCGCGGGCGCAGGGCAGTGCTGATAAGCGACCTGCACCTGGGCAACATCAATGGAGCAGGATTCAGCCGGCGCATTGTGGCGCTGGCCGCCAGTCTACAGCCGGACATCGTATTCATCCCCGGCGACATGTTCGACGGAACCATGGCCGATCTCGACAGGCTGGCTGCGCCCTTCAAGGAGCTTGCGCCGCCCTTCGGGGTCTATTTCTCCACCGGCAACCACGAGGAATTCGCCGGCGAGGAGCACTACCGTGAAGCGGCCACCCGCGCCGGCATTCGCGTCCTGAACAACGAAAAGGTAACTGTGGACGGCTTGCACATTGCTGGCGTGCCCAATGGCGACTCGCACAACCCGATTCGACTGCGAGCCACCCTCGAGAGTCTGCGATTGAATCCGGGGGAAGCCAGCATTCTGCTCAACCACATGCCCAGCCGGCTGCCCATTGTGGAGAGGGCGGGCGTGAGTTTGCAGCTTTCCGGCCACACTCACGTCGGACAGCTCTTTCCTTTCAATTGGTTCACGCGCCACGTCTTCGGCAAATTCACTTATGGCCTGCAGCGCTTCGGTAGGCTCCAGGTGTACACATCGAGCGGGGCCGGCACGTGGGGCCCACCGATGCGCGTGGGAACGAATCCGGAGATTGTATTAATCGAGTTCAAATAGGCGGCTTTTGTGCTATTCCTAGACTGGCCTCTTAGCAGCCTGGGGTGAAAGTCCGAATTGCTGAAAAACTTCCCTCAGGGGCTAAAGCCCACCCTTTATTTTCTGCATCTTGCGGCACGACTAAAGTCGTGCCCTTTCAAAACTCGACTTCCACCACGGGCTGTTTGGTCCAGGAGACGAAACCATGAGCGCTGATACCCCCCCACTAAACCGCGAAAACGAGTCTGTGATTCGAACTCGCCTGTCGGGGTTCGACCTGCTGTTGAATCCGCGGCTCAACAAAGGAACCGCCTTTACGGAAGCGGAGCGCGACGCCTTCGGCCTGCACGGCCTGTTGCCGCCTCACATTGGCAGCCTGGAAGATCAACGGGAGCGCCGCAAGATCGCGCTCGATAATCGACATACCAGCTTCGACAAGTACCGCCTCATGCGCGATCTGCAAGATAGCGATGAGACGCTGTTCTACTCCTTCATCGCGCACAATATTGAGGAACTGCTGCCCATCGTCTATACGCCAGCCGTAGGCGAGGGGTGCCAGCGCTTCTCGGAGATCTGGCGCAAGCCGCGCGGGCTGTTTCTCAGCTATCCCGACAAGGATCGCATCGAACAGATTCTCGCGAACCCTCGCTATGACGAGGTGCGCTGCATCGTGGTAAGCGATGGCGAGCGCATTCTCGGATTGGGCGACCAGGGCGCAGGCGGCATGGGAATTCCCATTGGAAAAATGGCGCTTTACACCGCGCTGGCCGGCATCCCGCCCGAACATTGCTTGCCCATTCTGCTCGATGTGGGCACCGACAACGAGACCCTGCTCAGCGACCCAATCTATATCGGATGGGAGCACAAGCGCGTGCGCGGGCAGGAATACGACGATTTTGTCGAGGCGTTTGTTTCCGCCGTGGAAAAGCGCTGGCCGCACATTCTGCTGCAGTGGGAAGATTTCGCCGGCGTGAATGCCGCGCGCCTGCTGGAGCGCTACCGCGACCGTCTCTGCACATTCAACGACGACATCCAGGGAACCGCGGCCGTCACCACCGCAACGCTGCTGGCTGCGGTTCACTCGACCGGTGTTCCACTGCGCGAGCAGACGATCGCGATGTTCGGTTCGGGCGCCGCGGGCATCGGGATCGTGAACTTGCTGATTACGGCCATGAAAGAAGAAGGCCTGAGCGAAGAGCAGGCACGCAAGCGCATCTATGCCTTCAATCGTTACGGGCTGCTGGTGGAAGGCTGCCAGGGAATTCGTCCCGGCCAGGAACCGCTGGTGCGTAAACGCGAGGACGTTGCCGGATGGAAGCTCGCCGGTGCTGGCGCCATTTCATTGCTCGACGTGGTGCGCAATGCCAAAGTCACGGTGCTGGCTGGCGTCTCCGCGCAGGCAGGCGCATTTACTGAAGAGATTGTCCGCGAGATGGCCCGCCACATCGATAGGCCGGTCATCTTTCCGCTGTCGAATCCAACTTCGGCCTCCGAGGCTGTGCCCGCGGACCTGCTGCGCTGGACCGATGGCCGCGCGCTGGTTGGAACCGGCAGTCCGTTTGCGCCGGTCGAGGTGAACGGCCGGACGATTCGCATTGCGCAGATCAATAACTCGTATATCTTTCCCGGACTGGCGCTGGGCATTCTCGTCTCCAAAGCCCGGCGGGTTACGAATGGCATGATCATGGCCGCCGCCAAAGAGCTCGCGTCCCTGTCTCCGGCGCGCGTGGACAAGACTGCTGCGCTGCTGCCGCCCATCGCCGATTCGCGCAAAGTCGGCTTGCTGGTGGGCGAAGCTGTAGCTCTCCAGGCAATCGCCGACGGAGTTGCAGAAGGCGGCGGCGAGGAGAACCTGAAGGAACGGCTTCGCGCCTATGTTTGGGAGCCGGTTTATCTGCCGTACGAACGGATTCCGTGAGATCAATATCGGCGCTCTAAAGGCGAAAAATCGAGGCTTTTTGGCCAAAAACAGAGCAAAATCGAGGGGTATTGATTACCGATGCGTCAATAGGTAGAATTTTCAAGATGTTCATATCATTTGACTTATTTTAGATTTGCCCTTTAAATGCCGCGTTTTTCGGAGGGGGTACCCCCTGGCAATGCCCGTGCGGACCGGGCACGTCCCTGACAGATTGAACCGGGGACATGCCGGCGAATGGAAGAAGACAGGATGGCCGCATATCTTCATTCTGCATCCGCGAGCCGTAATTCTATGCAAGAAGTGGCAAGAGGCAGTCGCTGACGAATCCTAAGGGCTCGATCCGGACCCGGTTTTCGAGCGACTGGAAGGCAGGCACGACGGTCTCTCCAAGGCAACAGTGCGATAGTGCGCCTCCGCTGGCTGGCATCCAATTTGTGGCACAATTAGGAGGTGGGACGGGGGCTTTGCAGCCCGGAGGCTTTATGTACACGCTTGACCGCATCGTTTGTACGCCGGGGGTGGTGAGCGGGAAGCCGCGCATCAAGGGTACGCGTTTGACTGTCGGCGCGATCCTTGGCCAGCTTGCCGTGGGCCACACCGTCGAGGAAGTTCTCCGGGATTTCCCATACATACAACGTGAGGATGTGCTGGCGGCTCTGCAATATGCGGCGTGGCGCGCACAGGAAGAAGAAGTGGAACTGAGTGCATAGGCGTCGGACTTGATGACGATTCTGGTGGATGCCAACCTCACACCGTTTTGGGTCGAGTTTCTTCAGTCGGCGGGCATTGCAGCCGTGCATTGGTGGAGCGTGGGCAAGGGCGACGCTCCCGATTCGGAGTTACTGGAATGGGCCCAGGAGCGCGATGCGGCCATTCTCACCAGCGACGGCGACTTCTCACAGATGCTTGCGTTGCGCCGGTTGAACCATCCCAGCGTGATTTACCTGCGAACCAGTGAGCGAAACCCACAAGGGCCTGGACAACAGGTGATTGCGGCGTACAGCGCGATTGCCGCACGGGCAGAGAGCGGAATGATCGTCACCATAGACGACCGTGGAAGCCGGTTGCGTGCCCTGCCGATTCTGAACGACGAGTAGCTTGAGCCCGGACGCTATACGGCGAGATTTGGCTGGTTGACCACTTTCGCATGCGCCAGAATGCAGTCCGCATCGAGCGAGTCCTGCATGGCAGCCGAGACCTGTTCCCGATGTGGGAAGATATCGAGAGTTAGGGGTGAACGAAGTCGATATTGTGGCTTCTCGCTCGTCGCAAGACTCACGATAGATGGAGCTCCTGGCGAGCCATCCGGTCTTAAGCGGTCCTCATTCCCCGTCCGGCGGCACCTGTTCCAGCAGGCGCTTCCAGGTTTTTTGGTTTTTGCGGAAGCCTTTTTTCAAGTCTTCGAGAATCCGCTCGAAGTCGGCGTTGGTGCGGAGGTTGTTCCAGGCCGGATTTTTCTGGAACCAGGGATAGTTTTCGTTGCCTAAATAAATTGCGCGGCGGAGCCAGTGCAATGCTTCGCTGGAATCGCCTTCCACCGCGAAGTACGTAGCCAGACGGTAGGCCATCTCGCTGTCGGCTTCCGCGCCGGCCAGGGTGTCGTCGGTCAACAGCGCCGCGCCGCGCTCGCGCTGCCCCGCCTGCACATAACACAACGCCAGAGTGGGCACGGCGATGCGCATCGACTCGTCGTCGCGAACCACGCCTTCGAGGATCTCGATGGCTGCGTCGAGGTGGCCCATGCGCATCTGCTGGTAGCCCGCCGAGGTGCGCAGCAGCGGATGGCGCGGCTCGAGGGCCAGACCTTTATCGAGCTCATCGCCCGCCAGCTCGATTTGATTCCGATAGTGGTAGACACGGGCGCGGTGGTTGTAAAGAATCGGCGCGTTGGCGGGGTTCAGTTTGAGGGCGCGGCTGAAATGCGCAAGGGCTTCGTCATACATGCCGTCGCCACGCAGGGCGATGCCGGCCACCATGTGCACGTTCCAGTCGTTGGCGGCCGATGACAGCAGGTTGGCGATGCCGTGGCGGGCCGACTCCTTTTCGCCGCGCGAAAGCAACATATAAATGCGGTAGAGATTGGCCTCCGTGGAGGCGGGGTCGAGCTTGAGCGCTTCATCGAAGGCGCGGCGGGCGCGCATCACGTGGATCTGACCACCAAAGCCATGGCGCGCATATTGCAGTTCGGCGATGCCCAGACCGGTCCACGCCGGGGCGAAGCGGGCAACGCCAAGGGTCACGTTCGAAAGCAGCGCATGGGCGCGATCGAGATCGCCGCGCGAGCCGGTGCGCACCATGAACGAACTGAGCAGGGCGCGTCCTTGCAGATAGGTTTCGCTCAATGCACCGGTAAGCGAAGTTTCACTTTGCGCGGGGCGAACCGGTGTGCGCGCGGCATCGTTCGGGGCAATCTCGATTCTGTCGGCACCCGAGAGCCCATGGAGCGCCGCAAAGACTTCATTCGAAATTTCGGTCTGAACGGCAATCAGATCCAGGGAGGCAACGCGGATGGCTCCGCCGGAGCGCACACTCTGCGAAGCCACATCGAGGAGCTGCCAGTTGAGGTCGAATCCCGCCTGCGAACGCGAAAAATTGCCGGCCAGCACAAAGGAAACGAGCAGCTTTTGCCCGACGGCCAGCGGATCCATTTGCGCGATGGGCAACGTCATCAGTGTGCTACTGGGGCGGACAACAAGCGCCGGTATGCGCGCCAGCCGCGCAGCGATGGCGTCGGCAAGGGCAAAGCCGTAGAGCGGCGCCACTTCAACTGCGCCGAGATTTGCAAACGGCAGCACGACAAGAGAGTTCTGCTGCGCCCGCTCACCGGCCGACTCGCGAAAGCGCTCGGTGAGCATGGACAGGAATCCGGTGGCGCGCTTTTCCGCTTCCACGCCGGTCGTGGGCAGATTAGCCGCGGCCTCTCCGGGGATGATACCGGTCTCAATCTGCAAGGCCTTCATAATCGTCTTGAGAGCCTCGCGCACTTCGGCGGCGGAGGCGTAGCGCGCGCCTGGGTTCTTTTCAAGACAAGCCGCGATCACGCTCTTCAGCTCCGCCGAAATCTCGGGGACGATTTCGCTGAGGCCGGCGGGCTCGAGAAACTGGATGGCGCGAATGACCTGGAAGTCCTCATCGTCGGGACGAGCGAAGGGATGACGCCCACTCGCCAGTTCATAGAGGATGACGCCGAGTGCCCACACGTCGGACTGCGCGCTGGATTGGCCGGTAACAAACTGCTCCGGGGCCATGTAGCGAATGGTTCCCCCGCGCGCGGTTTGGCTGGCTGGGGCGGCGGCATCTGCAGCAGGCACGGGTTTGGATGGGTCGAAGCTTGCCTCCTCGGGACGGAGGCGGCGGGCCAGGCCGAAGTCGAGAATCTTGACCAGGCCGCCGTCGGTGAGCATCACGTTCTGCGGCTTCAGGTCGCGATGGAAGATGCCGAGCGCGTGGGCCGCCTGGAGCCCGTCGGCGATCTGGATGCCGACCGAGAGCAGCAGTTGCAGGCTGGCCGGGCCGCGCGCAATCAGCCGGTCCAGCGACTGGCCGGGCACGTACTGCATGGCGATGTAGCCTTCGTCGCCGCTTTCGCCCACTTCGTAGATGCCGCAGACGTTGGGGTGCTCGATGGCGGAGGCCAGGCGCGCCTCGCGCAGCACAGTGGAGCGCATTTGCTCCACAGAGACCAGGCCGGCGCGCAGAATCTTGAGCACCACAGGCCGTTGCAGGCGCGTGTCGTTGGCTAGATAGACCACGCCACTGCCTCCGGCGCCCAGGCGGCGAATAATCTCGTAATGTTCGATCGTCTTGCGCGCCATGGCTCCTTCAAGTTTACCGGGTGATCCATCAGGAAGGTGTAAAGCATGGGAAATGCGCGGTTAAGATTCCAAAAACCGAGCGGTTGGCGAAGCCGGGGCCGGAGTCTGGCCGTGCTTGCCGGGCCGGTCGGGCCCACGGGGATGCGGGGCAATGCATTTGAAAAGGCCTGCGCTGGGATTTGGAGGAAAGCTGCATGCGAGGCACGGAAAAGGTCGAAAGAGACACCTCCAGACGGCTCGAAATGTGGCAGGGGCTAAAGCCCGGCGTCTTTTTGTGGTCGTTTTGCGGCCTGACTGAAGTCATGCCCTTTTACAAAGCTCGCTTCGATGGAGTCGTTGCAGCTGCCTGAGACGTTCGCTTGCCATGAAAACTCAAATGCGATTGTCCTGCACGGGGATGCGGTATTGGTTGAAGTACCGGATAAATCTGATAACTTCGTATTGAGCATGAACGACTTGCCCAGACTGACAGCATCGAAAATCCGCTCCACGGGAACGCAGGCGAGCTGCGGCACTACGCCCGCAAGACGGTTGTCGAACTGCTTCGCCATCATGGCGACGCTGGCTTTGACGGCGGCCGCCATGCTTCACGCTCAAAAGGCGGCACGCAAGACGCCGCAGCCGAATACCCAGCAACCCGCTGCGGGCGCGCAGGTGCATACCGGAACCGCCAGCGGACTCGATACCGATACACGGCTCTTGAACATGCTGGCCGATCACCAGTTCATTCGCCTCGAAGGGGAGCTGGATCAGTTGCCGCCGTGGCAGGCGCAGTTTTACCGCGGCGTTCTGGCCAACCGCAACAACCAACTGCAGAAGTCGATCGAGTTGCTGGAACCCGTCGTGGACCAGGTGTCGGCGGGCGGGAACGCCAGGCGCGAGAGAGTGCTGCGCAAGTCTCTGGCCGAGGACTACCTTCGGGAAGGCAACTGGGCCAAGGCTGCCGAGGCCTACGAGACGATTGAAACACGGCTCGGAAGCACCATGAGCAGCGACGAACAGGATGAGATCGAGATGGCGGTGAAGATGACGCCGCTGGCCAGGGATCATCCTGCAATGACAGTCGACCCGTGCGCGCCGTTTGTCGTGACGATCACCAAGAATCCGTTGGGGTTGACCGATGTGCCTGTGTTTGTGGACGCGCGGCCGCAGAACTGGATGCTGGACCCGACGTTGCCGTTTAACCTTATTTCGCGCTCTCATGCAAAAGAGGCGGGACTGAAGGTCGCAGAAGAATCCGTGACCATTCACACGCTCCGGGGCCGGGAGATCAAGGTCCACGCGACATTGATTCCACGCTTCACCATCGGTGGACAACTTACGCTGCACGACATGACCGCCTTCGTGTACGAAGACAAGGACTACTTCTTTCCGGAAACGCGCTACCAGGTGGAAGGAGAGTTAGGCTACCCGGCGATGGAGGCGATGGGCAGCGTGACGGTGACCGACAGCAACAGGCTTTACGTGGACTCTGGCCAGCAGGTGTCCTCGGTGGAAAGAACTGACCGCGTGAATGGCGGCGTGCGTTTCTTTCTCGATGGCGACCAGGTGATTTTGGCGCTGGGAGGATCAGAAGGGTTCGGACCAAGCCGTGGCGGGGAGCGCATGTTCGCAATCGACGCAGGCGGGCAGCAGACCTATCTGACTTCCCGCTTTTACGACGAGCACACAGATGATTTTACCGGCCAGAAGATGGAGTTGTTCAAGCTTCTAGGGCTTCCGAACATGACACCCGTGGCGTCCTACACCGCCGAGACGGTTCCACTCGCAGTGGGAAAGACGACGATCCAGTTTCACTTTATGCCGGTGCTGACGCAACCCCTAGGCTCGGCGGCGCTTGACGATGTGTATGGAGTGCTGGGCGTGGATGCGCTGGATCAGTTGGGCAGCTATACATTCGACTATAGAACGATGCAATTCAGCATCAGGCTGAGTGAAGCCCGAGACTAGGTCTCTGACCGCATCATTTCGTACTTTGGATTCATGCGATCCCAGGTCCCAAAATCGGGACCTGGGGCACCCGCGGTTGGTACAACTTCAAGCGGTCAGAGACCTAGTCACCGGAGACTTGGGGAACAGGCTTCTTGCTCCTCAGGCGAAAAATACTCCTAGCGCGGCGGCCGCCAGCAGGATGACTGCTGCGATGGCTTCGGGGCGCTTCCACCAGACGGCGGCTGCGGGCCTGGGCGTGAGCGAGTGGACCGTGCCTTGGAGTTCCTTCTCCGGTTTGGCCTGCGTACTGAAACTCACGACGGACGCAACCATGAGGTTCACAGCGAAACCGCAGATCGCCGTCCAGAAACACTCGGCGAAGAAGCCTGGGTAGCGGTGTACGACCGCAATCCATCCGCCTTGAAGTCCCCCGAGGGCGTCAACGGGGAGCGTAAGGCCGTGGTGCAAAAGGGCTGCCACTGTGCCTGCGGCGAGACCGGCAAATGCTCCGTGGCCGGTGGCGCGACTTGAAAACATGCCAAGCAGGAATGTTGCCAGTTGCGGCGCCGCTATGAGGGAAAAGACAAGGAGCAGCGCATTGAGAATATTGCTGAAGGCTCCAACATCGCCGAAGGCTTTGCCGTCGAAGCCTGAAATTGCGTAGGCGACGCCTATCGACAACAGGGCGCCGCCCAAGGCAGCCCAGCGGCCGACAGCCAGGTAGCGGCGGTCGCCGGCCGTCTTCGAAAAGCATGACTGGTAGATGTCGCCGGTAAAGACGGCATTCAACGCTGTAATGCCGGCGGCCAGACCGCTCATCAGGCTGGCCAATAAAGCTGCCAGTCCGAGGCCCAGCAAGCCCGCAGGCAGAAAGTGGATCAGCATCTCGGGTGATGCTCGGTCGTAGTTCAGCAGCGCATGTCCCGCGGAGTCGAG
The DNA here is from genome assembly GCA_003142935.1 of Acidobacteriaceae bacterium. Taxonomy (GTDB): domain Bacteria; phylum Acidobacteriota; class Terriglobia; order Terriglobales; family Acidobacteriaceae; genus Telmatobacter. The sequence continues at coordinate 55,158 of PLOG01000020.1, read as the reverse complement.
CAGCGGTTTGCCAATAGCCGCGTCGAGCCGCGCTGGAACGAGGCCCTGGCCCTGCGCTTCATCCGGAGGAACCACTTTGATTTCGTGGAAAATGGCTCCGTTTTCTTCGCGCACTACAGTGGTGGAGTGAGGCGTGGGCAGGCCGATGGCGATTGCTCCGGGAAGGATGAGCAGAAACGGAATGAAGAGCCTGACGGCCGCGGCGAAGAGCGGAATGCGACGCGCCGATTCGATGTTTCTGGCGGCCATCGCGGTTTGAAGAACACGAAAATCCGTACACCATCGGCCCGCACAGAGAATAAAACCCAGCAGCAGCCACATAAGAACGGCGGGAGCAGCGCCAAAAACGTAGGCCGTGTGCGGATAGGCCGCCGGAAGCGCGGCTTTCAAGCCGTCCCAGCCGCCGATAGTTTTGAGGCTCATGACAACCATGGGCAGAAAGCCGGCCACGATGAGCAGAAACTGCAATACCTGGTTAACCATGGCCCCGGCGAGCCCAGCCAGGAGCACATANNTGCGGCCAGCCGTATGCATAAAAGAGCGGATCGAAGACACGCAGTGCCTGGAAGAGCCGGGCCATCGTGTAAAGCGAGATGCCCGTACCTACAAGAGTCACGACCGCGAATAGGCAGGCATTCAGCAGGCGGGTCTTCCGGTCGAAGCGCAGGCCGAGGTATTCCGGCACTGTGCGCGCGCCGGAACCATAGTAGAGAGGCATCATGAACACGCCGGCAAAAAGCAATGCAGGAATTGCACCAAGCGAAAAGAACAGAGCGGCCTTGAATCCGTATTTCGCTCCGGCCGCACCCATGGCAATTACCTCCTGCGAGCCGAGGCTGGCGGCGATAAACGCCAGGGCGCAAATCCAGGCGGGCATCGAGCGGCCGGCTTGGAGGAAGTCCTTGCTGGTCTTGATGTTGGAGCGGAGAGAAAATCCGATGGCAAGCACACTGAACAGATAGAGCAGGACAATCAGCCAGTCTGTTGAGTTGAGATTGGGCAAAAAACGGCTCCTTAAGGGAATCTCTGAACAAGCCCATTCTTTCAGGCGGACCGTCCCTCGGGGCTAAACAGGCTGCGGAAAAAGGGGCGAGTTTGAATAGTGGGCACGAAAGGCTCACCTCAGGGCTAAAGCCCGCGCTTTTTTTGCGACGTTTGGCACGACTGAAGTCGTGCCCTGACACTTATTCCAGCTCCGGTAGGGTTTTTCCGCAGGCTGTAAAACCCTGGTGGATTTGATTGCGTTTGCGACACGGCTACCCGGGCCGGCCCAGGGGGCACCCCGGCTCCCCGGTACCCGGGCCGTGCCCTTTCAAAACATCGACCTATTCAATCGGCCCATCGCAAAACATCGACTTATTCGGAGGTTCGTTGGACAAGAGAATCCCTGAAACCAATGTACGCAGCGACACGAGTGCGCGTCCACGGGGTTGGGTTCGGAAGCCGGGCTCAGGAGAGGCAGAACCCTCCGGCGCAAACCGGAGAGTCCTCAAAAAAAACGGCGTGTTGCAGCTACGCTTTTGCGGCGCGGGTAGGTTTATAGCCCGACAACCCGTAATAAGCCACGTAAAGGTAGCCGACGATGGGGATAACAAATGCGAATTGAATGCCGACGCGGTCGGCCAGCCAGCCAAACAGAACGGGAATGACGGCGCCACCAACGTTGCCGATGGTGATGACTCCGGAGCCTTCGCTGGTCATGGGGCCCAGTTCGGCGATGCCGAGCGCGAAGATGTTGGGGTACATGACCGAGTTGGCGACGCCGCAGAGCACCAGGCTCCAGATGGCAACCTGGCCAGCGCTAAACATGGAGACGAGCAGCAGCGCCACGCCGAGAAATCCGAGGACCACGAGGAGCTTTTCCGCTTTGATCCACTTCATGATGAAGCTGCCCAGGAAGCGGCCGACCATCATGCTGAGGTAGTAAAGCGAGAGCATCAGGCCCGCGGTCTGGACGTTGCCGATTCCCTGCGCCTGACAGAACTTGATGGTGATGGCGGCCAGCGCGATCTCAAGGCCGACATAGAAGAAGATGCCCACCATGCCCAGCACCGTGTGCGAATAGGTCCAGATGCTGCGGCCCGAAACGGCGTCGCCGGGGCGGAAGTCGCGGGTCATGGTGATGGCCGGCAGGTTCATGAACATGACAGTCACGCCAAGCAGGAGCAGCGCGGCGGCAATGGCCATGTATGGCCCCTGCAGCATGTGGGCCGCGCTCGTCTCGGTCGCGTTCTTTGTGGTATCGGTGAGGATGAAGTGGGCCGCGACCCAGGGGGCGATCAGCGAGCCAAGGGAGTTGAACGCCTGCGCGAGGGTGAGGCGCGCGGGCGCGCTGTGCTCGGGACCGAGAATCGAAACATAGGGATTGGCGGAGGTCTGCAGGGCGCACACGCCGGCCGCCAGCACAAAGATGGCAGTCAGCGTCATGGGAAAGCTGACCATGTTGGCGGCTGGAACGAACAGCAACGCACCCAAAACCATAATCAGGAGCGAGATGACCATAGTGCGCTTGTAGCCCACCGCCTCAATCAGCTTGGCGGATGGGACGGAGAAGACCAGGTAAGCAAGGAACCAGGCCGCCGTGGCCAGCATTGCCGGTCCGTGGGTCAGTCTGAAAGTGTCCTCAAGCTTGGCCACCAGCGTGTTGTTGAGGCTGGTGAGGAATCCGAAGATGCCAAAGAGGATGGTGACCGTAATGAAGGGTCCAAGATAGCTGGGCGCGCTTGCCGCCGCTGGTGTCGAACGTGTTGCCATAAGAAGTCTTCCTCCGCTTCCCGAAAAAAGAATGCCGTCAATTAATTACCGATCTTCTTATGCCGCGGCCTAAACCGGGCAGACAGCCGGCCTGAACAGGGCAGAAAATCGCTTGGAAATGTACGGGAACTACTCTACGCACCAGGGTCACTGTACGTCCAGCAGAAAATGGAAAGGTTTTCATCACGGAGCGATCCTTTCGCGTCCCTTCAACTCACCATTTGCTGTCAAGAGTTGGATGGCGGCAACGCTTTTCAGTCCCCAAGCCCGCTGCGTTAGCACCATTTACACTGGAGAAGCATGATTCCCACGCTTTCCTGGACCCCGGAAGGGGTTCGCTTTATCGATCAGACCCGGCTCCCCCTTGAGGAGAGCTTTGTACTCGCCACCAGCTATGAACAAGTGGCCGAGGCGATTGTGACCATGGTTGTGCGGGGCGCGCCGGCCATCGGCGTCTCGGCGGCCTATGGCATGGCCCTGGGCGCAAAACAGACAAAGGCCAAAACGACCGAGGAGTTTGCGCCGGAGTTCGACAAGATCTGCGCGCGGCTGGCCGGGACGCGGCCCACGGCAGTGAATCTGTTCTGGGCGATCGACCGCATGAAGGGCCTGTTTGCCAATCTGCTCAGCTCCGGCGCGACCCTCAACCAGGTCCAGGGCAGGCTGCTGGCCGAAGCGCACGCCATGTACGAGGAAGACATTGCCGCCTGCAAAACCATGGGCGCATTCGGCGGCGCTCTGCTGCCCGAGGAGGGCGGCGTCCTTACCCACTGCAACGCCGGCGCCCTGGCTACCTGCGGTTACGGAACCGCCCTGGGCGTGATTCGCTCGGCAGTGGAGAAGGGCAAGCGCATTCACGTCTTCGCCGACGAAACCAGGCCTTTTCTGCAGGGCGCGCGGCTCACGGCGTGGGAGCTGATGGCCGACGGCATTCCCACCACCGTGATCTGCGACAACATGGCCGCCAGCCTGATGAAGGCGGGCAAGATCCAGGCTGTTGTCGTGGGCGCGGACCGCATTGCCGCCAACGGCGACGCCGCCAACAAGATCGGAACTTACAGCGTGGCCATCCTCGCCAAAGAACACGGCATCCCGTTCTACGTGGCCGCGCCGTGGTCCACCATCGACCTGGCCACAAAGACCGGCGACGCTATCCCGATCGAGGAGCGCCCGCGGATCGAGGTCACCCATCACGGCGGGAAGCAGTTAACGCCGAACGGTGTCGGCATCTGCAATCCGGCCTTCGACGTGACGCCGGCAAAGTACATTACCGCGATCATTACCGAACGCGGCGTGCTGCGCGCTCCGTACACAGAATCGCTTAAGCAAATGGAGCTGGCCGCCGGATAAACCGGACGCTCTACACTAGCGGAGTGCTTCTTCCCCGCCCGCACCCGTTCCAGCTTCGCGAGCGCTCGCTATTGCGCGGCATCCTGCTGGCAGTCGGCGCGTTTGGGGTGAGTTTGCGCCTGGCAGGCTTTCCTTATATTGAGAATCTCCACGGCTCGCCCTGGCAGGCCCTGGCGGCGCCGTTTGCCTGCTGGGCCATGGTTGAAACAGCCCGCTGCCTGGAGCGCCGATGGAGCCTCTACCACGCGGGCGTGCTGATCCTGCTCTACACAGAACTGATGATTCTGGCCATGGTGCTTTTTCTGTGGGTCTTTTTGTAGCCGCCAACCTCGACGTTTTCTTGCCAGCGTCTTCCATCTGTTTATATGGGCCGTGTAGCATGGCAGGATGCAATTGGCCCCGCCCTTGAGCCAAGAACGGTTCAAGGACGGCGATAAGCAGATTCGATCCGGGCCGGGCGCCTAGCCTTTGGAACAAGGAGAGAAATTCATGCTCAAGGGATTTCGCGATTTCATTCTGCGCGGCAATGTGATGGACCTGGCGGTCGCGTTCATCATGGGTGCTGCGTTCAACGCAATCGTCACATCGCTGGTAAAAGACGTGCTGACTCAATTCATCGCCGCCATTGCCGGCAAGCCGGACTTCAGCACCGTGGTGGTCAAGGTGAATGGGACGCCGATTATGATCGGCAACTTTTTGAACGCGACCATCTCGTTCCTGATCGTGGCCTTTGTGGTCTATTTCTTCATGGTGCTGCCGCTCAACACGCTAATGGCCAAGTTCAAGGGACCCGCGCCGGTGGCGCCGCCGGCCACCAAGACCTGTGCCGAGTGCTTAAGCGAAATCCCCGCCGCGGCAAAGCGCTGTGCCCATTGCACCCAGCCGGTAGCATAGAAGAGATTCGGATGCGTGGCTCTCAGTCCAGCTCCAGCAGCGACCGCTAAAATGGATAGAACCTTACGCGGATGGCCGCAGCCGGCCGGTGTGGAAACGATGTTCGCCGGCTCTACAATCCGTCTGCAAAGCTGGTTCCGCTCATGACCCTGTACAAGCCGCTCGCCTCGCTCTTCCTTCTCGTCTCGATTCCCTGCTTGCTTCAGGGCCAGACGCCAGCGTCGGCTCCGCCGCCTACCGTTTTCGGCTATGCGGACTTTTCCGCGCAAGCCAAGATCGAAGAGAAGTTTCTGGCCGTGCCCGACGCGAAGCTTGCCGGACAGCACCTGAAGATTCTGACCGCCGAGCCACACCTGGCCGCGACACCCGAAGATCATAAGACGGCCGAATATGTCGCGCAGAAGTTTCGCGCCGCCGGCCTCGATACCCGGATTGTTCCCTACCGCGTTTTGATGAATTGGCCCAAGACCGTGCGCGTGGAAGCCTACGACTCGTCCGGCAAGCTGCTGATGAGCGGGCCCACCCGCGAGCACGTCGACAAGGACCCCGGCCAGGACAACCCGCGTGTCGCGATGCCGTTCAACGGCTCCTCGGGATCGGGAGATGTGACCGCCGAGGTAGTCTACGCCAACTACGGCCGGCTTGAGGACTTCAATCAACTGGCCGCCCAGCACATCGACCTTCATGGCAAGATTGTGATCGCCCGCTACGGTTCCAACTTTCGCGGCGTCAAGGTCTATCTGGCCGAACAGCGGGGCGCGGTTGGCGTGCTGCTCTACTCTGACCCGCAGGACGACGGTTACTACAAAGGCGACGTCTACCCCATGGGCCCGTGGCGGCCAGAAACCGGCGTGCAGCGCGGGTCGGTTCAGTATCTCTTCAAATATGCCGGCGATCCGGAGACTCCGGGCGTAGCCTCCACGCTCGATCTGCCCGACTCGGCCAGGATCAAGGATTTTATGGGGCCCAATGGCAACCAGCCCCGCATTATCTCCATCCCCATCAGCTACCACGACGCGGCGCCGATCCTGCAAGCGCTCAAGGGACCGGGCGTGCCGCAAGGCTGGCAAGGCGCTCTGCCCTTCCGCTACCACCTGGGCCAGGCCGATGGGCCGGGCGCGGTAAAGGTTCACCTTGTCTCCGAGCAGGATTATCAGCGGCGCATCATCTGGGACGTGATTGNNGGCGCCGTGGACCCCTCGAGCGGCACCGCGGCCATGCTGGAATCCGTGCACGGCATCGGCGCACTGCTCGAACACGGCTGGCGGCCCAAAAGGACGATCGTTTTTTGCAGTTGGGACGCGGAGGAGCAGGGCCTGGTGGGCTCAACCGAGTGGGTGGAACAGCACGCCCAGGCGCTGGAGCACGCGGTGGCCTATTTCAATGTCGACGCGGCGGTCTCGGGACCCGACTTCTCCGCCTCCGCTGTGCCCTCGCTCAAGGAATTTGTCCGCAGCGTCACCCGCGCGGTTCCCAGCCCCATGGGCGGGTCGGTCTACCAGGAGTGGAGGCTTAACCACCCCAGCGACGGCGAATCTCAGGCCGCAAATGCCAAGCTGCCCGCGGAAGAAGTCAGCGTGGGCAACCTCGGCTCCGGTTCCGACTTCACGCCGTTCCTGCAGCATGTCGGCGTTCCCTCGACCGACATCGGTTCCGACGGACCTTACGGCGTGTACCACTCCACCTTCGACGACTTCGCCTGGTTCACCCAGAACGCCGATCCCCACTTCCTCTATTTGCAGCAGATGGCGCGGGTGTTGGGACTGGAAGCCCTGCGCATGGCCGACGCGGATGTACTGCCACTCGACTACGTGACCTATGCCAAGGAAATATCCGCATATATCGCCTCGGCGAGAAGGAAGGCTCAAGACGCAGGGCTCAGCTCGCTCGATTTTGCCCCTGCCGATGAAGCTGCCGGTCGCATGGTCAATGCGGCCCGCAAGGTCGAGACACTTGAAATCGGCGCTTCCGGTGACCTGGTCAAATTGAATTTGGCCCTGCGCCAGACCGAGACTGCGTTCATTTCGGATGCCGGCCTGCCCGGTCGGCCCTGGTACCGGCACACCATCTACGCTCCAGGCGAGTTCACCGGCTACTTCGCCGTGGTGATCCCGGGCGTGAACGAGGCCATCGACGCGCACAACCCGAGCCTCGCCGCAGCGCAGTTGACGGTCCTGACTCAGGCCATTGACCGAGCCGCACGCACTCTGGACTCGGCGAACTTGGCTCCAGCAAGCCAGTCGGGCCGATGAGGACGAACAAATCTCTGCGCGAATTTGCCGATTGTTTTTTCTACCGTTACGTGACACAGATCACAATCGGCGGCGCCGCAGCCGTTAAATGAGCTATTGCGATGCATTCCTGAGCGGTCCCTTAACCTTCGAGGCCAAATGCCGATATTCGTGGCAGCGCGTTTGCACTCGTATCCGCGCGAGAGGTTATCCGCCATGATTGATTTTTTTATCGGCCTTGCTTATGTTGCAATCGTTCTTACCCCAGCCATCGTTGCTTCAGTTCAGCTTCCCAAATCTCACAGTGGCGACCTCTGACGTTGTGTGGAGGCTAATGAAGGGCCGCTGAAGGGCAGTGCCGTGGCATAAAGTATGCGTAAGACACCGGTTCCTAAAACACCAGTTCTTTCCGATGAGGCACAGACTTTGACTGCGGCACTTGGGTTCGGCGCCCGAAGAAGTTCTGCCCGATTCTGCGAAAGTGGCTAATGTCGAGTGACGTATATCACCCCAATCGGTTGACCTCGGACGCTCTGCCTCGTATCGTTAGAGGTAGAGTGATGAAAATTTCCGGGAATACCTTGCGGATCGGGATTGCGGCTGCCGTGATAGTGGGCACCATTGCCTGGCTGGCCTTTACCGGCTACGGGGCCAACAAGAGCTATTACGTCACGATCGCGGAGCTGGGCGGCATGGGCGATAAGGCCTATCACAGCCAGTTGCGCGTCGAAGGCTTTGTGCAGCCGGGCTCCATCGAGCAGGACGGCACCCACGTGGCATTTGTGCTCAACGAGTTCGAGAGCCACAACCCCAAGGCGCCCTCGGGCCGCCTGCTGAAGGTGGAGTACAAGGGCTCAGAGCCGCCCCCGGACACCTTCAAGGACGACGCACAGGCCCTGGCCGAAGGCACCTACGGCCGCGATGGCGAATTCCACGCCAGCGTGTTGCAGGCCAAGTGCGCCAGCAAGTACGCTCCCGCTCAACCGGGCGCCGCGCCTGCCAAGCCGGCCGCCGCGTCAGGGGCAGCGCCTGCGCTTCCGCCTGCCAACCAGACAGCCGCCGCAAACTGAAAGAATGACAGCGAACGCACCCGAGGCCGACACCGGTTCCGCTAGCGCACGGCTCGATCGGGTTTCAAAGCTATTTGGTTCCTTTGCTGCGTTGCGCCAGGTTTCAGTCGATCTGGAGCCGGGACGCTGCTACGTCCTGATCGGCGAAAACGGCGCCGGTAAATCCACTTTGCTGCGTATTTTGGCTGGCCTATTGCGGCCCAGCCACGGAACGGTGAGGGTTTTCGGCAATCTTGAACCGCATGAGGCTCGTGCCCGCATCGGCTACATGAGCCATGCGCCGATGCTCTACGACGAACTGACCGCACAGGAAAATCTCCGCTATTTCGCAAGCCTCTACCCTGGGCGCGCCTGCCTGTCTGCAGCCGAAGCTCTGCGCCAGGTGGGCCTGGATCCGGATTTGACGCGCACCCTCGGTCAATATTCGCAAGGCATGAGACAGCGCACTTCGCTGGCGCGAGTACTGCTGCCGGTTCCCGAGCTGCTGCTGCTGGATGAGCCATTCTCCAACATGGACGTGGAGAGCGTTGAGCAGATGGTTGCGCTGCTGGCCGGTTTTCGCCAAAGCAATCGGACCATCGTGATCACGACCCACCAACGCGAAGCGGCAGCGCCGATTGCCGATTGGGTGCTGAGGCTTCAGGCAGGCCGAGTGGCCTCGTTTGAGCCGGGGTCCCCAGCGACAGGTCTTCGTCGCTGGGGTGGTGAGCCGGGGAGCCCAATCCTATGAAGACCAACGGCGCACGCTTTCTTGAAAATCTCGGCATCGCCTTCGAGCTGCGCGAGTATGAGGTCGACACTGAAGATCTGTCGGCCACAACAGTCGCAAAGAAGATCGGGATGCCGGCCGAGCAGGTCTTCAAAACCCTATTGACCACGGGCGGGCCGGGGACTTATGTCTTCGCCGTTATCCCCGGCAACGCCGAGCTGGACTTCAAGAAGCTGGCCCGCGCCGCCGGCCTGCGCAAGGCGGAGATGACGCCGCTCAAGGACGTGCAGCCTCTCACCGGCTACATCCGCGGCGGAGTTACAGTCTTCGGCGCAAAAAAAAACTACCCGGTTTTCGTGGATGAAACCGCGATCCTCTTCGACAAGATCAGTGTCTCGGCCGGAACGCGCGGAACGCAGTTGATCCTGAGCCCGGACGACTACATGCGCGCGGCCCAAGCCCAGACTGCCGATCTGACAAAGGACCTGCCGCACGCAGGCTCTCCGGAGGGACACGCCGCATGACCCGCGCTCTCTGGACACATCTCGTCAAGGACCTGCGCATCGAGTGGCGCTCGCTGGATGCGATCATCTCCATGCTCTTTTTTTCGGGTCTGGTAGTGGTGCTCTTCTCGATCGCCTTCGATCCGCGCGGAGCGTTCTCGCAGCAGATTGCCGGCGGCGTTCTGTGCGTGGCCACCATGTTCGCCTCGGTGAGCGCGCTCAACCAGGCCTGGGCACGCGAAATTCGCCACCAGGTGATGGACGCACAGCGCATGGTGCCCGCGCCGGGCTCAGACCTGCTGCTGGCCAAGGTGATCGTCAATTTCCTCTTTGTCACCATTGTGCAGGTGCTGCTGGCGCCGTTCTTTTTCGTCTTTTACAACCTGCACATCGCCGGGCAGGCCTGGCTGCTGCTGCTGGTTCTGCCGCTGGGCACATGGGCGCTGGTCAGCAACGGAGTATTCTTTGCGGCGCTTTCCATGGGCAGCCGCAACCGCGAGCTGCTGCTCTCGCTGATTCTGTTTCCCATCTTCATCCCCGCCCTGCTGGCCATGGTGCAAGCCACAACGGCGATCTTCACTGGAGAGAGCGACCCCATGCTCTGGATCAAGATGCTGCTGGGCTACGACATTATCTTCACAACCGTGAGTTTGCTGCTCTTCGACGTAGTTCTGCACGCCGAGTAGGGCACTTCCACAAGACCAAGCCCTTAAGGTTGTATTCCTATGGTAAGATTTTTTGCAGGTTAGGCATAAGCGTCTGGAGGGTATCTCCAGTAGGTACTGGACGCCGCTTGACATACGGTCGCGGGGCCTAGTCAGCTCTGGGAGTTCAACTCTCCTGCCCTCCGCCGGCCTACGACCGGCTTGTGTTTCCGCAGTTCGCGACATTTGCGCCAAGGCTGATGGGTTTGCAACAGATGCAACGATAGCAAGCCCTTTAAATTCATTACCCTGACGAAGCTTTTCTCATTTTACGCTTGACAATGTGCAACGATTTGGACTAGCGTACTCTTAGTGTGTCAAGCGGCGCGCCACCTACTGGCGTGATATGTAATTGCAAAAGGCCCTGGATCGACTATCCAGGGCCTTTTGACGTAGAGAGTGGAATTCCGCAGGCATGGACAAGATCCCTTTCGCCTTCTCGATTCATCCCGGCGAGATTCTGCTCACCGAGTTCATGGAACCCCTCGGCCTGACCGCTTATCGGCTGGCCAAGGATCTGCACATCTCGGCTCCGCGGGTGAACGATCTTGTGCGCGGCAAGCGTGGCATCACGGCAGACACCGCGCTCCGGCTGGGGCGCTACTTCGGCAACTCCGCCCAGTTCTGGATCGGCCTGCAAAGCGGACACGATCTCTGGGTCGCTTCCCGAAGCAAGTCGCTGAACAAGATTCGGCCCCGCCAACAAGCAGCCTGAACCGGGCGCGCGGTCTCTTCCTGTCGCCCGAGTCACCTCGCCGCGGTTACACTGGAAGGGTCAGTTCAGGATTCCCCGATGAAGAAATTTGCAGCCGGTCTGTACGTTGCCGTCACTCTCGCACTCATGGTCTGGGGCTATTACCAGGCCATCTACGCCGCTCCCAATGACGCAATGCAGGGCGAGATCTTCCGCATCATCTACTACCATGTGCCTTCAGCCTCCGTAGCTTTTCTGTTCTTCGCAATCTCCCTGATCGGCTCCATCGGCTTTCTGGCTTATCGGGGCAGCAGGCCGGGCTGGGCGCAGATTGCCGACGCCTGGGCGCTCTCCGGCGCCGAAGTGGGCGTGGTCTTCTGTTCCGTGGTGCTCACCACCGGGCCCCTGTGGGGACGGCGCGCCTGGGGCATCTGGTGGACATGGGACGCTCGGCTTACCACGACGCTGGTTTTGTGGCTGATTTACGTCAGCTACCTGCTGCTGCGCCGGTTCGCCGCCGGCCCCCAGATGCAGACCCTGGCCGCGGTCCTGGGAATCTTTGGCGCGCTCGACGTGCCTATCGTCTACATGTCCAACCGCTGGTGGCGGACCCAGCACCCGGCCCCCGTCTTTGGCGGAGACTCCAACTCCGGCATGGACCCGACCATGGTAGGGGCCCTGCTGTGGAACATGGTGGCGTGGCTGGCCTGGGGATTGCTGATCCTGGGCTTGCGCTACCGCGTGGAGCGCCAGCAGCAGAAAATTGTTGCCCGCGAAGCAGAGGAAGCCCTGAATGCCTGACCCGGCCACTTGATTCGGTTGAGCCAGCATGAACTGACAGAGAGGGAAAAATGGACCAAGCAGCGATTCTCGACCATCAATTCCGGGTTGCCGCCTACGCCGTAACCTGGGTCATCCAACTGGGCTATCTGGCCTGGCTGGGCCTGAAGTGGAGGGCGCAGAAACGGGACGCAGAGCGCCTGAGCGGCAAACCAAGCTAGGTTTCCGACCGTGTAATTTTGTGCGTTGGGTTCATGCTTTCCCAGGTCTCAGAATCGAGACCTGGGGCACCCAGAGTTAGTACAACAACTGGCTTCAGAGACCTAGCCGGCCGACTTTGACCGTGGATGGGCTTGATTACTTAAGGAACCTCCAAGGAAATCCCTATAAGTGGCCTGAATCTTTACTTACGGAAGACTTTGTAGGGATTCTGTCGAGTGAATTCTGGATTTCGGACTGAAATCCCATAATAGACCGAATTTTCTCAGCCGCTCAGTTACGCCCGCACTCTCCGTCAGGTCGGCTCAGGAAGAGATTACTTATGATTACGTAAGATTAGCTACAGATGTTTTTTGGCTCTTTCCTCCAGCCCTGTCGCACTTCGGCATTGCAGCTACAACTTTGGTGGGAGAACACTATGGCACCGGCAGTTCGCGTGGCTGTGTTTTAGTGGTATAGAAAATTTTTCCAATCCCATCGACTATTCATTTGACTGCAACTTGCATGAAGCTGTGCCAGGAGAGAAACACTATGCATGACCTTTTGATTGCTCTTGCCTTTATTGGCATGGTTGTCGCCCCGGCGATCGTTGCGGCCACGACCGATATCGATATCCCAGAAGAAAACAATTAGTTAGAACGTCTTGCGCTGCCAGGTACGACTTACCGTTCCGCGCACCCGGCCTTCCGTTTTCGATGCCGAACCAACTTACTTACACAAGATGGCACAGACGCCCGCACCGGCCTCCGCCGCCATTTTGAAATAACTTATCGCACCGCCTAACCACTGCAACATCTCCAGAGATGGTGCAGTTTAAACCTCCATTCAGGCCGGCAAGTTTCCGTAGCCCGGCGACAAGCTTTTGGAGTCCCAGAGGCGTCTGGACGTCTGCACCAGCCTGTCAATATCCCAGGGCAATCGCATTTGAAAAAGCCTGCGTTGGGATTTGGAGAAAAGCAGCATGCGAGGCACGGAAAAGGTCGAAAGAGGCACCCCAGGCGGCTCGAAATGTGGCAGGGGCTAAAGCCCGGCCTTTTTTTGTGGTCGTTTTGCGGCCTGACTGAAGTCATGCCCTGTTACAAAGCTCGCTTCGATGGAGTCGTTGCAGCAGCCTGAGACGTTCGCTTGCCATGAAAATTCAAATGCGATTGCCCTGCCCAATATCCCCAAAACTCGGCAATCTCATCAAAAATGCCTTAGACTGGGTGATTGGGGGCAGTCATGTTGGTTGTGATGAAAGCGCAGGCTACGCCGGAAGAGGTCCGGGCAGTCTGCGAGTACATAGAGAAATTGGGTTTCCGGGCTCATCCACTTCCCGGCGCGCAGCGCACCGCCATCGGCATTACCGGCAACCAGGGAGAGGTGGAGCGCGGCAACCTCGAAGAGCTTTCCGGTGTCGCCGAAGTCATTCGCGTTTCAAAGCCCTACAAGCTCGCCAGCCGCGACGTGAAAGAGGAAGACACCATCATCCGCTTCGCGGGAACCGACGCTGCCATCGGTGGCCGCGACCTGGCGGTTATCGCCGGACCCTGCTCGATTGAAAATCGCGACCAGGCCTTTGCGATTGCCGAACAGGTCGCAGCAGCCGGAGCACAGTTTTTCCGCGGAGGCGCCTTCAAGCCACGCACATCTCCTTATGCGTTTCAGGGCATGGGTCTTGAGGCGCTGCGCATCATGGCGGAGATTCGCGACCGCTTCGGACTGCGCATCGTCACCGAGGCTCTCGACAGCGAAACCCTCGAACTGGTCGCCGAGTGGGCGGATGTTATTCAGATAGGCGCCCGCAACATGCAGAACTTCTCCCTGTTGAAGAAAGCCGGGAAGCTGCGCAAGCCGGTTCTTCTGAAACGCGGCCTGAGCGCCACGCTCGAAGAGTTTTTGATGGCCGCGGAGTACGTGATGAGCGAGGGCAACTACCAGGTAATTCTCTGCGAGCGGGGCGTGCGCACTTTCAACGACCACGCCCGCAACACCCTCGACCTGAGCGTGGTTCCGGCCGTGCAGCGGGTCAGCCATTTACCGATTCTCGTCGACCCCAGCCACGGCACCGGCCGCCGCGACAGCGTGCTGCCCATGGCCAGGGCCGCGGTCGCCTGCGGCGCGGATGGCATTATTGTCGAAGTGCATAACCAGCCTGAAAAGGCGCTCTCCGACGGGCCGCAATCCATTTACCCCGACCAGTTTGCGCGCATGATGGACGAGATAGCGCAAATTGCCCCGGTCATTGGGCGAACCCTGCCGCGCGGAATTCATGTGAGCGCGATTGCCGAATAGNNGCAAAGACTAGCCTATTGGAAAGCCGTTCGAACATCATGACCCCGAGGCACGCCGCCAGAGCCCGCGTTTTCGCATTCAGCCTGCTAGCTTTGGCCCTTGCCGGCTGCCGCTCTCACGACTTCCCCCAGTACCCAGCCAACTATCGCGAATATGTGTACATCACCAACGGCGGCAGCGGCACCGTTACCGTGCTGGACGTGGTGAATGTGCGCCTGGATCGCGAATTGCCGGTGGGCCAGAATCCTGTCACCGTCGCCCCCAGCCCTACGCGCAACGAGGTCTACGTGGTCAATGCCGGCCCCGTGGATGGCCAGGGTTCAATCTCGGTCATCAACGCTGAAAACAACACCGTCGCAGCCACCATTCCGCTGCACCGGCAGCCCGTCGCCATCGATCTGGACGCCGAGGGCAAGCTGGCTTACGTCGCCAACTCCGGTTCCAACTCCATCTCCGTTGTCGATCTGAAGAACCGGCGCGAATTGGCCCAGATCGGAGCCGGCGAGGAGCCCGTTGCCGTGCGCCTGTCCCCGGACGGCAAAACTCTGGCCGTCGCCAACCGCAAGGGCGACTCCCTGAGTCTCATCGACCCCGCCAGCATGAGCCTGCGCAGTATTTTCGCGGGCTGCCCCGGCGCTTCCGACGTCGCGATTCTTCCCGACTCCTTAAAGGCCTTCGTGGCCTGCTCGGCAGGACACCAGGTCATGTCTGTGGCTTTGGCGCGAGCCGCCCAGCCTGCCGCTGCACAGCCCGGTTCCGCACCGGCAACTCCCGCGCAGCCCGATCGCCTGGAGGCGCTGATAGATGTCGGCCGCGGTCCGGCGCAAGTGGCGCTCAAACCGGACGGCGGCGAAATTTTCGTCGTCAACTCGCTCAGCAACTCCATCTCCGAGGTCATTACCGGCACCAACGATGTGCAGGGCGCTTACATGATGGGCGAAAACCCGGTGAGCGGCCTGGTTTCGCGCGACAATGCCCTGCTCTACATCGGCAACCTGCGCACACAGAATGTGATTGTCTACGCCATCAACGAGGGCCGGCGCGTCGCGTGGGTGCATGTGGGCGATGGGCCCTCTGCGATGGCGTTCTCCGCTGCGGGCAACCTGCTCTTTGTGGTCGATGCGCGGTCGAACGACGTAGCGGTGGTGCGCACTGCATCCTCTTCGCTCTTCACGCTGCTGTCGGCCGGCCGGGAGCCGAATGCGATCGTGGACAAGGCATTCAAGCTACCGTAGCAGGGTGCGGAAAAGGGCCTGAATTTGATTTTGACGCGAAGTGCAGTTTTGCAGGGGCTGAAGCCCAGGTTCATTTTGCGGCATTTGCGGCCCGTCGCCCCAGAGCGTACCCCGGCCGTGCCCTGTTACAAAGCCTCTGAGTTTCATTGCCAGAGAGAATTTCTCCGCAGCCTGTGAAGCCCAACTGAAATTGTGCATTTGCGGCACGACGCCCCGGCCCGGCCCTAGGGGCACCCCGGCACCCGGTACCCCGGTCGTGCCCTTTCAAAGCAGAGAACCCGTTGTCGAGAGAGGTCTTGTTGAAAGCGCGCGGGTTGCGGGCTTACTCCGGCTTCCCTGGGCCAATGCTGCTCTCCTGCTTGGCCAGCTTGATGCGGGCGCTGTCGAGCTTCTTCTGGACCTTGGCTGCATCGCCGGGCTCGACGTCTGCCGGCGCTGACTTGGCGAACTCATCCAACGAGAGTTGCCACTGCGCGGCGGCTTGGCGGATGCGGCCGGTCTTCTCGTAGAGATCGCCCATGTGCTCGTGGACGGTGGGATCGGTTTGATCGCGCTGGACGGCCTGGCGGAGATTGTCTTCGGCCAGTTCGTATTGTCCCAGCTTGAAGTAGACCCAGCCCAGCGAATCGAGATAAGCGCCATTGCCGGGCTCGATGTCGACGGCCTTGCGGATCATCTTGAGGGCCTCGGGCAGGCGGATACCCTTGTCGGCCAGCATGTAGCCGAGGTAGTTCAGGGTCATGGCGTTCAAGGGGTCGATGTCCAGAACCTGTTTGAACAACTGCTCGGCGGGCTCAAAGTGTTTTTGGCGCTCGGCCAGCTCGCCGCGCAGGAAGAGCAGGTAGGTGCGGTCTTCCTTCTTGGTGGTAAGAGGCTCGGCCTTGTTGAAGGCGTCTTCGGCATCCTTCCAGCGGCGCAGGCGGACATCCATCTGGGCCAGGGCGATCCAGACAACGCGGTCATCGGCCGTGTTGTTGAGCAGGCTTTTGGCCAGCGCAATGCCTTCGTCTGCCTTGTCCTGGTCGGTCAGCTCGCCGGCCAGCATAAGCTTGAGATCGCGATTCTTGGGGTCGGCCGCGGCTGCTTTGCGAGAGACCTCAATCGCCTTGTCGAACTGCCGGGCATTTCGATAGGTGTCTACCTGTCCCTGGTAGGCGCGCATTGCCGTGTCGCCGCCCATTTCAATCATCTTCTGGTAAGTGGCGATGGCCAGGTCGGTCTTGTTCTGCTCCTGATAGATGTTGCCGAGCCGCTCGAGGAAGATGCCGCGGTTGTTCTTTTCTTCCTCGGTGTAAGCGCCGTTGGCGTGGGAGGTGAGATCGACCATGGCCGAGTAGGTCTGCGCAGCGTCGTCGAAGCGGCCCAGGACGTCGAGCAGCAGGCCCTCGTTGTAGCCGGCTTCAAGGCTGGTGGGGTCGAGCTTGCGCGCCTTTTTAATGGTGGCCAGGGCATCGTCAAACTTGTTCTGGCGGCGCTCGATTTCGGCGATATGGACGAGCGGCTCAGGGTTCTCGGGATCGGCCGCGGCCAACTGCGTGAATTGCTTGAGCGCCTCGTCGAGCCGATTGTTGTTGAGCAGGGCCTGGGCCAGGGCGTCCATGGCGCGCGGGTCGCCGGGTCCCATGTCGGCCGCGCGCTCATAGGCGGCAATAGCGTCCTTGGGCTGCTTCAACTGGTCGTAGGCCGCGCCCAGAGCGAGTTCCATTTTGGCCGTGCGGTCATTCATGGGAACGTCTTCAATGACCTTGGCGGAATGGGGCAGATCGCCGCTTTCGGCGTAGAGGCGGGCCAGGTTCAGGACCACTTCCTCCGACTCGGGCTCGATGGCCTGCGCGGTCTTGAACTCCTCTTCCGCCTTCTTGGAATCGTGCTTGACGGTGTAGAGCTGTCCCAGGACCATGCGGTCTTCGATGCTTTTGGGCAGCAAGGCGACAATCTTTTCAAATTCGGCGATGGCCTGGTCGAGAACGGTGTTCGAGGCCGAGGGAGGGCTGCCTGCGTTTTCGCCTTCGCCGAGTTGGCGCAGGTAAATGCGGCCCAGCAGCTTGTGGGCGTCAACGTCGTTGGGCGCGGTCTTGAGCAAGCCGCGCGCGGTGGTTTCGGCCTCCTTCACCCGGCCAACGCGGAAGTAGAGATCGGCGAGCGCGTCATTGATCCGCGGTGAACCTGGATCGGCGTTAAGGGCCAGCTTGTACTCCTCTATGGCGCGGTTGACGTACTCCGGCTGTCCCTCGGTGGTGGCGTCGTCCTCATAGATGCTGGCCATGGCCACGTGATAGTAGGCCTGGGAGCGATCAGTGGCCTGCGCGGGAGTTTCAGCCGGGGCAGATTTTGCGGGCGCAGGATTGGCCTGGGCCGGCTGGGTTGGCGCAGGTTTGGCCGGGGTAGTGGCGGCTGGGGCATTCTGGGCGCAGGCCGGGAGCAGTGGCAGCAGAAGGAGTGAGACTGCGGCGAACTTGAGCGAGGAGGGCGACTTACGAGTTTTCAAATTCATCATCCAGGGAATTCCGTGTCTGTTTGACGCTCGAGAGCGGGGAGAAGACCGTTCCGGAGGGCCGAAAGGCAGGACTGGCAGCCGCTTAGAGCAACTCTGCCTACTATAGAGACGATTTTACCCGCGATTGGTCGCAGCGGGGCGGGGATTCGAAGGAAATTCGCTCTTTGCGTCCCGAAAGGCAGGCATGAGTGCAAGTGTCGGCGGATGCGGGCGAAGACGATGGCAAGAACCCGGCTGCGCACAACCCGCTTGACGTGGTGCGTCAATTTTGCCATAGTTGCGCATGGCTCAGTTCGTACGGCCTGAGGCTCCGTCGAAGTATCGGGACAAGCGGACAGAGCGATTTGCCTCCGGCGAGCGAGTGAGAGAGTTTCAATCCTTCAAGGAGCAGGCGGAACGGCGTCTGGACATTCTGGAGACTGCGGTTGATCGGAACGACCTGAAGCTCCTGCCCAGCAACCGCTTTGAGGCGCTGGGCGGCGACCGCAAGGGGCAGTTCAGCATTCGTATCAACCAACAATGGCGTGTGTGTTTTGAGTGGCCGGAGGATCAGGACCGGCCTTTCAATATAGAGATTTGCGACTACCACTCGTGAGGAGACGGCTATGACGCGCGATCCAATCCACCCGGGCAGGTTTCTGGCTGACGAGCTTGACGCACTGGGAATGAGCGTTCCCGCAGTGGCCGAGGTTTTGCATGTTCCGGCCAATCGGATCTATCAGCTCTTGAAGGGGCAGCGAGCCTTGACCGCCGACACGGCCTTGCGCCTGGGCCAATGGCTCGGAACCTCGGCGGAGATGTGGCTCAATCTGCAAAAGCTCTACGAATTGCGGCTTGCCGAACAAAGGGCGGGAAAAAAGATCAAGAGCACGATCGTTCGGCGGGATTCGGCGCAGGCGGCTTGAGGCATTGCTTATTGCTGCTGCGGTTTCGTTTTCCCAACTCAATGCCGGAAATGGCGGACTCCGGTAAAGACCATGGCGAGGCCGAGTTTGTCGGCGGCGGCGATTACCTTTTCGTCGTTGACGGAGCCGCCGGGCTGGATGACGGCGGTTGCGCCGGCGGCGGCTACGGCTTCAAGGCCATCGGGGAAGGGGAAAAAGGCGTCGGAGGCGGCGACGCAACCCTCTAAAGGAAGCACGGCTTTCATGGCGCCGAAGCGGGCGGCATCCACGCGGCTCATCTGCCCGGCGCCAATGCCGATGGTCTGGCCGTCCCTGGCATAAACGATCGCATTCGACTTGACGTGCTTGCACACGCGCCAGGCAAAAAGCAGGCTGCGCAGTTCGTCGGCGGTGGGCGGACGCCAGGTTTTTACGTCCAGTTCCGATTCGGCGACGCTGGCGCTNNCTGGGCGCGGAGTGGACTTCGATGAGTCGAAGATTCTTCTTGGCGGCGAAACGCTGGCGGGCTTCGGCGCTGAAGGCGGGTGCGGCGATGGCTTCCACAAAAAGCTTGGCGATCTCTTCCGCGGCCGCGGCGTCGACTTCGCGATTGATGCCGATGACGGAGCCGAAGGCGGAAACGGGATCGCAGGCGAGGGCCTTCTGGTAAGCCTCGAGAACGGTCGTGCCGACGGCCGCGCCGCAGGGGTTGGTGTGCTTGACGATGACGACTGCCGGCTCGCCGAATTCCTGCGCCAACTGCCAGCAGGCGTCGAGGTCGACGAGGTTGTTGAAGCTGAGCTCCTTGCCCTGAAGCTGATGTGCGCCGGCGACGCCGAGGCCGGAGCCGTCGGAGTAAAGGGCGGCGCGCTGGTGCGGGTTTTCGCCGTAGCGCAAGGACTGGGCAAGGGGCATATCGATGCGGAGCGTTTGGGGCAGGCTCGCGTTGTCGAACTCGGCTGCAGCCTTTGGCGCCGGGGCTTCCGCAATCCGATCGAGAGTGGTGGCAATCGCGGAATCGTAGGCGGCGGTGAGCGCGAAGGCCTGCCTGGCCAGCCGCCAGCGGGTTTCCCGGCTTAGGCTGCCGTTGTTCGCGTTCAGCTCTTCAATGAGGGCGGGATAATCGGCGACGCGGGTGACGATGGCGACGTCTTCAAAATTTTTGGCGGCGGAGCGGACCATGGATGGGCCGCCTATATCTATGTTCTCGATGAGATGTCCGAAGGCGACGCCGGGTTGAGCAGCAGTCTTTTCGAAGGCATAGAGATTGACGACCACCATGTCGATGGGCTGGATGCCGTGGGCGGCGACGGCAGCCTCGTGTTCCCGGTTGCCGCGGATGTAAAGCAGGCCGCCGTGGACCTTGGGATGGAGCGTTTTGACGCGTCCGTCGAGCATCTCGGGGAAGCCGGTCAACTCGGCGATGTCCTTGACCGAAAGCCCGGCCGCACGCAAGGCCGCGGCGGTGCCGCCGGTCGAGACCAACTCAACGCCAAAGCCAGCCAGGACGCGGGCAAAGTCGACCAAGCCGGTTTTGTCGGTAACACTCAGCAGGGCGCGCCGAATCTGTTTTGCGTAGCTCGCGGTTGGGCTCACGATCAGGCTCCTTTCAAAAAACGATGAAGGTGATGGGCTTGGTGAATTCCGGTTGGACGAGATGGACGAGGACCAAACTCCAGCTTACAACCTGAGGGCCGCGGGCNNGCGGGCAAGCTGGCGGTCAAGCTGGCGGTCAAGGCGAAAACCGGTTTCAAAACCCGGCTTTCCACCGCATTGCGGAACGCAGCTTTGCCAATCAGGCATGTGAACGATTCCCACTGCGATCCTTATGGGAAATGCATTAAAGTTAGGGTATGGGAAGTTATCCGTCCGTTCCCCAACCGGAGATTCTTCCTCCGGAGACCGGATATGCACCCCCGCCTCCGCCAGTTCGGCGGCGACGGCCGTCCTGGGCTGCCGCTCCAGCTACCTATCTGCTGGTGGGGATCAATTGCGCCGTGTTTGTGGCCATGTTGCTGAGCGGAGTCAGCATCGGCAGCCCCACCGTGGATCAACTGATGCATTGGGGCGCGGATAACGCGGGCAACGTGCTGCTGGGCGGCGAGTGGTGGCGGATTGTGACCGCCATGTTTGTGCACGTGGGGATTCTGCACCTGGCCACCAATATGTGGTGCCTGTGGAACCTGGCGCTGCTGGCCGAGCCGCTGATGGGTTCCTGGGGCGTGATCGCGGTGTACATTCTGACTGGCGCCGCCGGCAATCTTTTGTCTACGCTGGTGAACTGGATTCTCTACCATAATGGGCCTTCAGGACCGGTGTTCCCGGCTGGGGCGGGGGCGTCTGGGGCAGTGTTTGGCATTGCCGGAGCGCTGATTGTGCTGCTCAAGCCGCACCGGCTGCCGGTGCCGCCGCTGGAACTGAAGAGGCTGCGCAGGTCGGTGATCTACTTTGCGGCGCTGAACCTGATCCTTGGGCTCTCCATCAGTTTTGGCACCACGGTAATCGGTTCGGGAATTCACATCGACAATATGGCGCACGTCGGCGGCTTTGCCTGCGGCTTGCTGTTCGCGCTGCCCATGGTACCGCGGATTGGCTCGCCGCGGGCGCTCTTCGAGAGGCGGCTGCGGATCGCGGTGCTTATGGTGGTGGGGATCCTGGTGCTGTTCGGCTTCTACCTGGACCAGTTGCCGCCGCTGGGCTAGAGCCTCCTATCCACAATGTGACGCCCATCGCCAACAGCGCGTGACGTGTGCAAGAATACTTCCCGTAAGCAGTTCGTCTCATTCCACCCCAAGGAGTCAGACTATGGAACGCCGCATATTTCTAAAACAAGCAGCCATTACCGCAGCCTCCCTTGCCTCGGCGCGCAACATAAGCGCCTCGGCCAAAACACCCTCTAATCCAATCGCCAAACGCACGCTGGGCAAGACCGGCGAGAAGTTGTCGATGATCGGCTTCGGTGGCATCGTGGTAATGAACGAAGAGCCCGGCGCCGCCGCGAACATTGTTGCCGAGGCCGTGGACCGCGGCATCAACTACTTCGATGTGGCGCCCAGCTACGGCGATGCGCAGGAGCGGCTTGGACCGGCGCTGGCGCCCTATCGCGAGAACTGCTTCCTGGCCTGCAAGACCGAGGGCCGCATGAAGGACGATTCGCGCGCACAGCTCGAGCAATCGCTGAAGCTTTTGAAGACGGACCACGTCGATCTGTACCAGTTCCACGCGCTTACCAAGATGGCGGAATTGGACAAGGTGCTCGGTCCGGGCGGAGCCATGGAGACGATGGAAGCTGCGAAGAAGGAAGGCAAGATCCGCTACATCGGCTTCTCAGTGCACTCAGTGGAGACGGCGCTGGCGGCGCTGGACCGCTACAACTTCGACACCGTGCTTTTCCCGCTGAATTGGGTTCTGGTAAGCCAGGCCAACTTCGGGCCGCAGATTCTGAAGAAGGCGCAGGAAAAGCAGATGGGGATTCTCTGCCTGAAGAGCATGGCCAAGACCGTGTGGCCCGCGGACGAGAAGAAGGAGCATCCCGAACCCAAGTGCTGGTATCAGCCGGCGGCTTTTCCCAACGAAGCGTCGCTGGGTTTGCGATGGACGCTCGGCCATCCGATCACGGCGGCGATCCCGCCCGGAGACGAAAAATATTTCCGACTGGCGATGGATGTGGCGCAGAACTACAAGCCCCTCGAGCCGCAGGAGGAGCAGGCTTTGCTCAGCGGCGGCGCCGGCTTGGAGCCGATCTTCCAGCTGGGAAACGACGTCTAGAGCGGCGGAGTTAGCCGCGCTTCGCGCGTGTTGGCGGAGTTGGCGGAGTTCGCGACTCAGGCTTCGGCCAGCGCCCGATTCATCAGCGCCTTCATGTAGGCAAAGCCGTAGGCCTGCTCGGGGTAATGTCCGCCGACAACATCGGGCGTGTGATCGAGAATCACGATGCCGTCGAATTTGACTTCGACCAGCGCGGTCATGATCTTCGACATGTCGTAGTAGCCGTTGTCCATGAAGGTTTCGACAAAGTGGGGCAGCGGCGCGCTGACGTTGCGGAAATGAATCTTCCAG
This sequence comes from Acidobacteriaceae bacterium, assembly GCA_003142935.1. Classification (GTDB taxonomy): domain Bacteria; phylum Acidobacteriota; class Terriglobia; order Terriglobales; family Acidobacteriaceae; genus Telmatobacter. The sequence continues at coordinate 32,301 of PLOG01000020.1, read as the reverse complement.
ATCTTTTCCGCGCCGAAGGTTCGGATCATCTCTGCCGGGTCCTTGTGCATCAGCGCGGGACCGCCCTCGTTCCAGCAGCCACAGCAAAGGCAGATGCCCACGTTGGGACTGTTGGCAATCTCCATTGCACGCTTGTAGCCCTCATAGCCTGCGAAGATGCAGCGCGGGACGCCGGCCAGCTCGGGCACGGGCGGATCGTCGGGGTGGATGCCGATGCGGACACTGTTCTCTTCCGCGACCGGCGCCACCTGGCGGATGAAGTAGGTGTAATTGTCCCAGATTTCATCGGTTGAGAATTTACGGCCGTTCGAAAGCGGCTCGTAGAATTTCTGATCGCCCCACACGCCGACCTTGTTGGGGCTGGCCATGTCGAACTCGCGAGCAGAGGCGCCGCGGATGGTGGCCCGGCCGCTGCTCCAGATGCCGTTGCCCATGTGGGCGTAGGTGGTGTAGTAGATGCCGGCGTGGCCCAGGTTGCGGAGATATTGCTTGTACTCTTCAATCTTTTTGTCGCGGCCGGGCAGATTGAGCGTCACCTCGGGCATGTTGTGGACGCTCATGTTGCCGATGTTCCACACCGTGATCCCCGCATCGGCGTAGCGTTTCTTGATCTGGAGAAAGCCTTCGGCAGTGCGCAGGCCGGGAGTGGACGCCACGCTGACATACTCCGCGCCGATCTGCTTGAGGAAGAGCAGCTCATCGTCTGTGGGTTTGGCTGAGGATTGCGCGCAGAGCTTGATGCCTGGGGCACTTTTGTGCACGGTTGCGGAGGCGGGCGCAGTGGAGGAAAGAAGCGCAGCACCGGATAGCGCGCCTCCCACTGCCAGCTTGACGAATTCCCGGCGGTCAGGCGCGAAGACGGAGTTGGTTGAGATAAGTTGCCGCGATGATTCCGAATTTTCCATGGCGCATCTCCCTGGCAGCGGATTCTAGAGCATTTTCGATTCACTTGTTGACATCTTGAGATCGAGCAAGGTGGCTGCGTGCGTTCTGTAAGGAGCAGAATCGAAAATACTGTATCCCGCGCCGCGGGGACCAGCCAATCGAAATCGGAGGCTTCGGCTTAACGCACGGCCGTCGCGGCGAATTTTTTGACCATGGCGAGCAGTAGCTTGCGGTCGCTCTCGTTCAAATTGGAGGAGTAACGGCGAATCTGCGTGAGGAAGCGCAGCTCTTCGTCGGTGAGCTTCTGGGTATTGAACTGGCGGCCGAGCGAGTCGTCGGCGAAAAACTGGGCGATGGGCAGGTCGAGGGACTGGGCGATCTTGGAGAGCGTATCCAGCGAAGGCACGGTGTGTCCGTTTTCCACGCGGGAAAGATAACAGCGAAGCAGGCCGGTCTTCTTTTCGATGTCGCCCTGGGAGAGGCCCTTCTGAAGACGGTAAGCGCGAATCGTAGTGCCGATTTTCATTTGGAGATTCGGTCCTGTCCGTTGCCGCCAGAGTTTACTTCTGTGGTAGCAACCAAAAGAGTATTGTCATAATGGTTAACATGTAACCCAAGAAAATGCAAGAGCTGGGGTTACCTTGTTGAGTACTAAGGTCATGAATACGGGGAACGGGGGGGCAGAGGAAACGTGGCTTTCTCGGAGGCCCTTTCGGAGGTGCGCCATTTCTTCCAGCGACTTGTCGTGATGGCAGGGCGGAGCATCGACGGTGGACCTGCTCAGGTTTACGATGCGTTCACCGGGACAAGCGACCGTAAACCTTAGCGGAGGGTAGGCCGTCAGATTGAGTACGGGCACGGAATGTTGGAGAGCATGGATGCGGCGACAAGCACTGGTGGTGGCATGTGTGGCTGGGATTCTTGCGGCTGGCGGCGTTGCGGGACGCGCACAAGCTGCGGCGCAGAGTTCTGCGCAGGCTGCGACGACCAGCTCTCCAGCTGCTGCGCCACAAGCCGCCGAGGCGCAGACCCCGGCAGCGCCGTCAGTCGCCGGCGGCAAACTGCATGGCGTGGTCAAGAGCGGTAGTATTCCGCTGCCGGGCGTAACGATTACCGCCCAGAACACGCTGACCGGAAAGAAATATTCAACCACCAGCGACATTACCGGCGCGTGGTCGATGAGCCTTCCACAAAACGGGCGCTACGTGATTCGCACCGAGTTTGCGGCGTTTGCCGTTGGCGCGCAGGAAGCGCTGTTGAACGCGGCGAGCCACGACCAGGCGGTGAACTTTGACTTGATGCTGGCTTCGCGCGCGGCGCAGCAGGAGCAGCAGGCAAGCCAGGCGGCAACCTTGCAGGCCGCGAGCTCGATCATTCGGCAACTGGCGGGCAACGGCGCGGAGAGCCTGAGCCTGACCAGCGCGTTGAGCGCCGATACCGACACCAGCAGCGGGTCGGCGGGCAGAAGCGGCGCGGAGCTGCCAACTGTGGCAAGCAACTCCGACTTCGGCGGAGATTCTGTTGCGATTAGCGGCCAGTCGGGGCAGGTGAGTCCGCTGGCGGGGGTGAACCTCGATCAGATCCGCGACGCGATTGCAGCGTACCTGGTCGCGAATCCAGGCCAGGGGCTGCCGGGCGCAGGCGGCCTGTTCGGCGGCGGGGGTGGTGGATTCGGTGGCGGAGGGTTTGGCGGCGGTGGATTTGGTGGTGGAGGTGACTTTGGGGGCGGCGGATTCGGCGGGCGCGGTGGCGGCGGCGGTGGAGGGCGCGGGAATTTTCGCGGCTTCAATCCGGGTCAACCGCATGGAGCCATCTTCTGGAGAGGCAGCAACTCGGCGCTGAATGCGGAGCCGTTTGCGCTGCTTGGCCAGTCGCAGGTTCAACCGGCGTCGGGGACTAATCAATTCGGGCTTACATTTTTGAGCGCGCCGTATCTGCCGCACCTGACCAAGCCCAGCGGCAAAGACACTGTTTTCCTGACGCTGTCGGGGACGCGCAGTTCCAGTCCTGAGGAGTTTTACGAGACGGTGCCGACGCTTGCGGAGCGGAGCGGGGACTTCAGGGGGTTGCCGGCGATTTACAATCCGGCGACGCAGCGGCAGTTTGTTGCGCAGGGAAATTCAGGTATTTTAGACGGAACGCCGAATGTGATTCCGCCGGGGCAGATTGCTCCGCAGGCTCTCGCGCTGCTGAATTATTTTCCGCAGCCGAACCTGACCGGCAGCAGCGCGGTGAATGACTACAACTACCACCTGCTGACCACGCAGCAATCGAATAGCACGCAGGCCGGAGCGCGTTATATGCGCACGCTGGGCAAGAATGCGACGCTGTTTGGCGGCGGACGCGGCATGGGCGGCGGGGGACGCAGGTCGCAACAGAACCAGGGGCTGCGGCAGAGCATCAACTTTAATTACAACTGGACTCATTCGGCTTCGGATGCCGTGAACTTCGTTCCGCAGTTGGGTGGCAAAAGCGCGTCGGACTCGAACTCGGTGCAGGCCGGTTATACCGTCGGCTATCGCAAGGTGACCAGCATCTCAAACGTAAGCTGGAACCGCAGCAGTAGCAGCACGACAAACTTCTTTACCAACACAACCGACGATGTCACCGCACACACGCTCGGAATCACCGTGTCCAATGACTTTCCGCTCAACTACGGGGTACCTGGCATCAATCTGAATCAGCTCAACGGGCTCAGCGAGACGCAGCCGAGCTTCTCGATCGCGCAGACAATTTCTGGCACGGAGGTGTTGAGCTGGATTCACGGCAAGCACAACCTGCGCTTCGGCGCCGACTACCGGCGCGTGCATCGCGACTTTCTGGCCGGCTCCAACGCAACCGGGAATTTTACGTTCACGGGCTTGTTTACGGAGGACGCAGCGGGCGATCAGGCTACCGGCTCGTCAATGGCGGACTTTCTGCTGGGGCTGCCGCAATCGACAACGCTCAATTCGTCGGTTCAGAAAAGCTACCTGCGCGATAACGTAATGGATGCCTATGCGCTGGACGACTGGCGGGCCACTTCGTCGCTGACGCTGAATTACGGCGTGCGCTACGAGTTTTACGCGCCCTACAGCGAGAAGTACGGCCATCTTGCTTATGTCGCCACCAATCCTGAGGGCGGATTTACAACGGTAAGCGAGGTGACGGCGGGGACAGCGGGCTATCCGGGGTCGCTGGTTGCCCCTTGGCGCAAGGCATTTCGGCCCAGCGTGGGGCTGGCGTGGCGCGTGCCGAAACTCAAACAGACCGTGGTGCGCGCAGGCTACGGCATGAACTATACGGTGGGCGAGTACGCTACATTTGCGTCGCAGATGGCGCACCAGCCGCCGTTTACCAACGAGCAGACGAACCAGGAGGCCAGCGGCAACTCTGCCTCGTCGGCCTGCGCGCGGATCGTGCCGATGACGTGCTTCACGCTAGCGGATGGATTTCCAGCGCCGGCCACGCTGGGGAACGTGGCGATCGATCCGCATTATCCGCTGCCCTATGTGCAGGCGTGGAACGTCGACATTCAAAAAACGCTGCCCTGGAGCATTGTGATGAACCTCGGCTACAACGGCACGCGCGGCAATCATCTGGATACGGTGATTGCGCCGCGCTCGATTCCCACCAGCCCCTCAACCGATCCATCGGTATGCAATGGGTCGCTGGGATGTTATCCGTTGAATTTCACTTATGACGAGGCGGCGTCGTTCTCCAAGTTCAATGGGGGCACGGTGCGCGTGAATAAGCGCTTGTTGGGCGGGGTTGCGCTGGGAGCTAACTACCAGTACTCGCACTCGATTGACGATGCCGGCGTGTTGGGCGGCGTGGGCGGCGTGGGCGCGCAGAACTGGCAAGATGTGCTCGGCGAGCTGGGTAACTCGAGTCTCGATGTGCGCCACTCAGTTAGCGGCACTTATCTCTATGAGTTACCGTTCGGCAAGGATAAGTACTGGGTAACTACAGGCGCGGGCTCGCATATTCTTGAGGGCTTCTCGATTTCAGGCACTTTCAAGTTTGCGAGTGGAGGTGCAAGTGGAGAATGGATCAGTCCGAGTTATCAGGCATCGGTTACCAGCACCACGTGCGGCACGGGCGGAGTGATGCGGCCCAATCTTACNNAAAGGGCCGGGGACGGTCTCGAATAACATGTCGCTTTCGAAGACGATGCAGATGGGCGATACGCGTAGTTTGGAGATCCGCGCCACCATCGACAATGTGTTTAACACCGTGCAGTATGCAGGGGTGGGCACGGTGGTCAACCAGCCTAAGTTCGGGCAAATTACTTCGGCGGGGCAGATGCGTTCGTTTCAGTTTACGGCCAGGTTCAGGTTTTAGCGGAGCTAGGAATCTGACCGTATGATTTCGTGCCTTGAATTTCTGCTATCCCAGGCCCCAAAATCGGGACCTGGGGCACCCAGAGTTGGTCTGGAAGGGAATGGATGAGGGGTTGGTTGCGGAAGGTTGGAGCGGGGATCGCGGCGATGGCGCTTGCAGTGCCGGGCGTAGGACCGGCGCTCGCGCAGGACGCCACGCGGGTTTCAAATGCTCCGCAGGGCGGCTTCACGCTGAAGCTGAACGGCGATCTGGTGCTGACCAACGTTGTAGCGCGCGACGTAAAGACGGGCGAGCTGGTGCGCGGGCTGAAGCAGAGCGACTTTACCATTTACGAGAACGGCAAGCAGCAGCAAATCGACACCTTTGACTTTGAGAGCGTGGACATGGCGACGCCGCTGAACGAGGCCACGGTGAGCGGCCTGGCGGCGGGTCTGGCGAGCAACGGGCAGAGGGCCGTGATGGTGGCCAAGCCCGCGGACCTGCGCAATCACCGGCTGATCGTGATGTTCTTCGACCTGACGTCGATGCAGCCGGAAGATCTTGACCGCAGTGTGCAGGCGGCACAGGCGTTTCTGAAAACCAAGATGCAGCCGGCGGACCTGGTGGCGCTGGTTTCGCTGGGCGATACGCTGACGGTGGACCAAGATTTTACCGCCGACAAGCAGGCGCTGATTAACGAAGTGGCTGTCTACAACGGCACCGAGGGGCAAGGATTCGCGCAGGGCGCCACAGCGAATTCAAACCAGGTGGAGGACACCACCGGCTACACGCCCGACGAGAGCGAGTACAACGATGTGAACACCGATCGCGAGTTGTTCGCGCTGCGGGCGGTGGCGCAGTCGCTTTCCAGAATCGACGAGAAAAAGTCGCTGCTGTATTTTTCCGGCGGCATCTCGCGCGACGGCATCGAGAACCAGGCGTCGTTGCGGGCGGCCATCAACGCGGCGGTGCGGGCCAACCTTTCGATTTACAGCGTGGACACGCGCGGACTGCAGGCGATCGGGCCCCTGGGCGACGCTTCCACTGGCAGCCTGCGCGGCAGTGGCGGCTACAGCGGAGCCGCGCTGACCAGCAACATGAACGCGAACTTCGCCAGCCAGGAAGTGATGGCGACGCTCTCGAGCGACACCGGTGGCAAGGCGTTCTTCGACTCCAACGATTTTGCGCCGGCGTTTGCGCAGGTGCAGAAGGACAGTTCGGCTTACTACGCCATCGGCTTTCACTCGTCGAATCCGGCGCGCGACGGAAAATATCGCAAGCTGACGGTGAAGGTGAAGGCGCCCGGAGTGAAGCTCGAATACAGGCAGGGCTACTATGCGCCAGCGGACTTCAAGCACTCCGGCAAGGAAGATCGCGAGCAGGAATTGACCGACGAACTGGCCAGCGATTTGCCGGCGACCGATATGGCTGTCTATCTCGACGCGATGTATTTCCGGCTCGACGACAACCGGTACTACATGCCGGTTTCGCTGCTGGTGCCGGGCTCGCAAATTCCGTTTGTGAAGGGCGGCGACAAGGACAAGGCGACGCTGGACATTATCGGCGAAGTGATCGACGAGGTGAAGCGACCCATCGGCCGGGCGCGAGAGACGGTGAAGCTGAATCTGGATGCGGCGCTGAATGCGCGGCAGAAAAACATTCAGTACACGACCAGCTTCAATCTGCCGCCGGGACAATACGATTTGAAGTTTGTGGTGCGCGAAAACCAGACCGGGCGCATGGGATCGTTCGAAGCGAATGTCACGCTGCCGGATATGAAGAAGACCCCGCTGAAGCTGAGTTCGATTGTGCTGGCCGCCGCGCGCCAGCCGAGCAAGAAGCCAAGCAAGGATATAGATCCGCTGGTGCGCAACGGCCAGGAGTACGTGCCCGACATCGCGCATGTCTTTCGCCAGGATCAGCACATGTATCTGCTGTACGAGGTCTACAGCCCGGCACGCGAAAAGGCCGCCGACAATGCTCCGAAGGGCACAAAGCCGGGCATCGATCTGCTGAGCAGCCTGGAGCTGATTCAGGGGTCGACGAAGGTGTACCAGTCGCCGCTGGTACAGGCCAAGGCAATTAATGTGCAGGGACGCGACGCGGTGGCTGTGGAAATGGATGTGCCTCTGGCCGGATTGAAGCCGGGCGCCTATCTGTGCCAGTTGAACGTGATCGACGATGCGGGCGGGAGCTTTGCGTTTCCGCGTTTTGCGGTGCTGGTGCGGGAGCCGGCTGCGGCGCAACCGCAGGCTCAGTCCCCTGGAAATGGCGGGGTGGAGTAGGATTCGTTTTGCGCCTCGCCATACGGACAGTGCCGGCATCCGGAGCCGCAGCAGGAGCCACGCTTGAGATGATAGGCCGCGGTGAAGACCATGTTCCCTCCTTCGAGGTAGTAGTCCTCGGGGTCAAGATGGTTGCCCTCGGAGCCAAGCGCGCGGGGCTCGGCGGGGGGCTTGTGGGCGATGTTTGGATCGTCGCTGCGGCGCATGATTCATTTTCTCTGGACTTGCATCCGCGTGCCCAAAAAAGAGGCCGAGAGCAATAGGTAGAATTGAAGTATGACAGTTTCCGCGCAGGACCGCGCCCGCAAGATCAAGATCGTTCTTTTCGATGTAGACGGAGTATTTACAGACGGGGGCATCTGGATTATTCCTGTGCCTGTGGTAGTGGACGGCACGCTCACCTCAAAGGCGGTGGAGGCGAAGGGCTACAACGCGCACGATGGGACGGCGATTTCGCTGGCGCGGCTGGGCGGGCTCAAGTGCGGCATCATTACCAAGCGCATTTCGGAGACGGTGGCGCTGCGGGCGCGCGATCTGAAGCTCGAGTTCGTCTACCAGGGCAAGGCGTTCAAGATGCAGGCGGTGCGGGAGATCATGGCTCAGAGCGGCGTCGCTCTCGATGAGATTGCCTACGTGGGCGACGATGTGATCGATCTGCCGGTGATGCGGGAATGCGGCCTTGCGATTGCGGTGGCCAATGCGCGCGAGCGGGTGAAGGCCGAGGCGCATTACGTGACGCCGAATCGTGGCGGACAGGGAGGCGCACGCGATGCGGTCGAGTTTATCCTCGAAGCCCAGGGCACGCTCGACAAGTGCATCGATGCGTATATCGACGAGGACAATCCGATTTCGCCGTCGATGGATATCGGCAAGGGCGGGGTTTGAACGCCAGCGGAGTTAGCGGAGTTGGCGGGGTTAGCCGCGCTGCGCGCGTGTTAGCGCGTTAGCTCGTTGGGAGATTGGGGCGATGACGAGTACAGGGAAGAAAGCGGTGGTGCTGGTGAGCGGTGGGTTGGATTCGGCCACCGTGCTGGCCATTGCGCGGAGCCAGGGCTATCTGCTTTATGCGCTTTCGTTCTCCTATGGACAAAGGCACGTTTGGGAACTTGAGGCGGCGGCGCGAGTGGCGGCTTCCATCGGCGCGGCCGAGCACAAGATCGCGCACATCGATCTGCGCATCTTCGGCGGCTCTGCGCTGACTGACGATATCGCTGTTCCCAAGGGGCGCGCGATGGAGGAGATGGGGCACGGCATTCCCATCACGTATGTGCCGGCGCGGAATACGATTTTTCTTTCCTTTGCGCTGGCATGGGCCGAGGTGCTGGGATCGAGCGACATCTTTATCGGCGTGAATGCGCTGGATTACTCGGGTTATCCGGATTGCCGGCCGGAGTTCATTGAGGCATTTGAGACGATGGCGAACCTGGCGACTAAGGCCGGCGTCGAGGGCCACCAGAAGCTGAAGATTCATACGCCGCTGATTGCGATGTCGAAGGCGGAGATTATTGCCAAAGGGATCGAGTTGGGAGTGGACTACGGGCTCACCAGCAGTTGCTACGATCCCTCGGCAACGGGCGAGCCGTGCGGGCAGTGCGATTCGTGCCTGCTGCGGCAGAAGGGATTTCGAGAGAACGGGCGCGAAGATCCGCTGCGGAAAGGCTAGCTTCTAGCTCCTGGGACTCTGACCGCATGATTTCGTGCCTTGAATTTCTGCTATCCCAGGTCCCAAAATCGGGACCTGGGGCACCCAGAGTTGGTACAACTTCAAACGGCCAAAGACCTAGCTTTCTCATGCGGAGTGATTGGATTGGTTGCGAATATAACGGGCTTTTGGCTAGAAGCTAGGAGCTAGAAGCTGTTTTTATGACTTACGCGGTGAAGGAAATCTTCTATACGCTGCAGGGCGAGGGGGCGCAGGCGGGGCGCGCGGCGGTCTTTTGCCGGTTTGCGGGCTGCAATCTTTGGTCGGGGCGCGAGCAGGACCGGGCTGCGGCGATCTGCAAATTCTGCGATACGGATTTTGCCGATGTGAATGGACCCGGGGGCGGAAAGTTTGAGAGTGCGGAGGCGCTGGCTGCGGCCATCGAGCAGAAGTGGCCTGTAAGGACTTCGGCGGGAAAGCGGTTTGTAGTTTGCACCGGCGGCGAGCCTTTGCTGCAACTGGATGCGCGCCTGATCGCGACGCTTCATGCGCGAGATTTTGAAATTGCGGTCGAGACGAATGGAACGATTGAAGCTCCTACTGGTCTTGACTGGCTGTGCGTGAGCCCCAAGGCAGGCGCGGTGCTTGCGCAAGTGAGCGGAGACGAGCTGAAGCTGGTCTATCCGCAGGCGGGGTCTAGTCCGGCGGATTTTGTCGGGCTGGCCTTCCGGCATTTCTTCTTGCAGCCGATGGACGGGCCGGATCGGGCCACAAATACAAAGCTGGCGCTGGGGTATTGCATGGAGCATCCGCAGTGGCGATTGAGTTTGCAGACGCATAAGATATTGGGGATTCCGTGAACAGTGGACAGCGAACAGTGGACAGTGCTCGTGGGATGCATCTCCACTGTGGGGCGGAAACCCCACGCGTCAGCCTTTGCGCGCTTCGACTTCGGCGAGCCAGCCGCGGCGGAGCTTTTCTTCCGGAATGCTGGACAGGTACGGCTTGATGTCGAGGATCGGGGTGCCGTCGAGCATGTCTACTCCGCGAACATGGAGCGAGTTTCCGTCGCGGCGGAGCAACTCGACGACCGTGAGGGCGATTGGATTCGGACGGCGGGGCGAGCGCGTGGAAAAGACGCCGTGCGGGCGCTTCTCATCGGTGGGCGGATGGGCGAGCAGATCGTATCCTTCGGCGCGGTCGAAGGCCCAGATCACGTAGAGATGCGAGAAGCCTTCGATGTCCGCGAGGCCGGGCTCGAACTCGCGCAGAATTTCGAGTGTGCCTTCCGCCTCGTGCTTGGCGCCCAGGCCGCGCGGAATGGAAGACGTATCTTTGTAGGGGCTGTGAACGTACCCGATGGGGCGAAAGGTGAACATGGGCGGCGACGCCTCCGGCTTTCATCATAACGAGGCATGGCTCTGGACAGAAGCCGTGAAAAGCATCCCTCAGGGGCTAAAGCCCTCGCTATTTTTGCGGCATTTGGCACGACTGAAGTCGTGCCCTGACACTTATCCCGGCCAGAAGAGTTTTTCCGCAGCCTGTTGGTACTACAGTTGCACTTTGTTCAAATCCTGGGGAGAAGCCGAGGGCCGAAGCCCCTATTGATTCTGTTGATGTTTTGCGGGGATTAGAACCCTCGTCTCGCTCCGGTTTGAGTATTTCCGCAACCTGTCAGAGCCGGTTTTGCACCTGGGCGCGCGAGAAAGTCCCAATTGGGCTCTGGAAGTACCCCGGAAGCGAAAACCTGAGTTATTTAAGTTCTTTACATAAGTGACCGGGAACACTTTAGGGGGGTGCCGGTGTCTAAGAGAATAGGGGCGCGGGACATGCGGCAAGTTGCCGGGTGTCCCCCGAACCCCACGCACTCCTTGGCAGCATGGTTTTCCGGTGGCAACTTTTGGCCCCCGGATGGAGTGGCCGCAATATAGCTGAGATCATCTGCCGGCCGGGCCGCAGTCGGGCCGGAAAAAACTGGCAGATGCCAAACATAGCTGAATTGCGGTATAGGTGGGAGGACACTGAATTGCAGGCGGACCTCACCATGGGCAATTTTGCCAGCGCGCTGACGCTCCAGTCAGAAGAAGCGGCTCTCATAGCGGAACTCCGGGCCGGCTCAGAGGAAGCATTTGCGTGGCTGATTGCACGCTACCACCAACCCATCTACTCGCTGCTGGCACGCACGGCGATTGACCGTGCCGACGCGGCCGACCTGACGCAGGATGTTTTTATCAAGGTGTTTCGCGGCGTGGGCAGTTTTCACGGGGAGTCGTCGCTGCGCACGTGGATTTACCGGATCGCGTTGCGCGAGGCCTCAAACCAGCGGCGCTGGTGGATAAGGCACAAGCAGCAGGAAGTGGCCATCGACGAGGAGTTGACGGACCGGGAGTCGGGAACGGGGATGACGCTGAAGGAGCGGCTGGTGGATCCAGCCGATTCTCCGTTCGATGCGGTGGTGCACGAGGAGAACCGGGCCCGGGTAGAAGCGGCGCTTGGCCAAGTGCCTGAGCCATTTCGGACCACGCTGATTTTGCGCGATATTGAGGGATTTGTTTACGAGGAAGTTGCGGAGATCGAAGCTGTAAGTTTGGGCACGGTAAAGTCGCGACTGGTGCGCGGGCGGGCTTATTTAAAGGCTTTGCTGACAGCGCCGGCTAAAGGCAAGAGTTCGGCTGCCTATGAGGAATTCGACATGCCCCTTGGAGAGGAGGCGCGATGAACGGTTGCAAATCAATGCAGGCAAGATTTACGGAATATCTTGACGGCCGGTTGAATGGACGGGAGATGCGAACGATCGCCTCTCACCTGACCGGCTGCCGGGATTGCTCCCGGGAGTGGGAATCCCTGCGCCAAGCGCAAAGTTCGCTTGCCGAGCTGGGCCAGGTGGCCGAGCCGGAAGACCTGATGCTACGGATTCGGGTAGCGATCAGCCAGGAGCGCGCGCGCAATCGCCGCAGCGTCTTCAATGCGTGGAGCCTGGCTTGGCATAACACGGTGGGCCCGTTTCTGCTGCAGGCTTCGGCGGGGTTTGCCAGCGCTGTGTTGTTGCTGGGCACTGTGACTGTGCTGGTGACCATGTTTACGCAGCCGGAGGTGGCGCAGGCCAATACCGATGTTCCGCTGGGCAACCCGACCGCGCCGCGGCTGGTAAGCCTGTCGAGCGGAACGGGTAACAGCGGCGTCAGCGCTCTTTCCAGCCCGGTGGTGATCGAGGCCTATATCAACGGCGAAGGCGAGGTCTACGACTATCGCATCGTCGCCGGCCCCAACGACGACGCCACCAAGGCCGAAGTCGAGAACCTGCTGCTGTTCAGCGTCTTTGAGCCGGCCCGCTTCTTTGGCCAGCCGGTCCGCGGCTTGGCGGTGTTGTCCTTCTCCGGTGTTTCGGTGCGAGGGTAAGAAGGCAGCTTCTAGCTACTCTGCCTCCCGTTTGACCCTTCTGCTGCGTCTAACTAGACTTGCAGGCAGGGTTTCCTCATGACGTTCAAGACAATTCGATCGAGTTATTTTGCTTCGGCCGCTTTTTTAAGCCTTTTGATAGGGATTTCGGCTTCCTGGGGCGCCGCCCAATCGTCCAGCAGCCAATCGTCCAGCAGCAATCTGCCTGGAGAGCACGGTGTGTCTTCCGCGCAGGCGTATGTGCATGAGAGGACGCCTTCGCTGGTGGATCCGGCGGGGCCGACCATCTCGCTGACCAGCGCGGAACCAGTTTTCGCGATGGCGGCGGCCTTGAACATGTGCGGCTACGACGAGGGCCTGCAAGACAGCGCGCCCATCCGCAAGCAGGTGCGCGACGAGATCGACAAGGCCCTGGCCGCGAGCGAGGGGGCACGCGACAAGCGCGACGCTCTTTGCCTCTACATCGCTCAGCATCGGATGACGGGCACGGAACTGGATGTGGCGCAGTACATTTCGCTGTCACTCTACCTGACGCCTCCGCCGGAACTGGAGACGACGGCCGACCTGACGGAGATGCCGCCCGACGCAACGCAGGTGGCGGAGATTGTGCCGCGGCTGCGGGAGTTCGCGGAAGCGGTAGACCTGCACGGGATCTGGCTAACGGTGCACCACATTTACGATGAAGCGGCGAATCAGTTGCACGATCCTTTGTCGCGGATGATCGTCTCGACGAATCTGTATCTCAAGATGCCGGCGGGAACGTACGACGGGCGGCGGTTCATCGTGGTGATCGAGCCGATGCTGTCGCCGAGCACGGTGAATGCCCGCATCTACGGCAGCGACTATGTGGTGGTGGTTTCGCCGGTGAACGGCAAGATTCGCATGACCGACATTCGCCACACTTATCTGCATTACGTAATTGAGCCGCTGTTGTATGCGCGGGCCAATGCGATCGACAGGACCCAGCCGATTCTGAAGGAGATTCGCGAGGCGCCACTGGAGTTCCGCTATCGCTCCGACACCGTGCCGCTGACGGTGGAGTGCATGATCAAGGCGATTGAGGCGCGCACCATGGACACCGGGATTCCGGCGTACATCATTCCCGCGGGCCTGGAGCGCTCGCAACTGCCACGCTACGAGCACGAGCAGCAGCTCACCGAACAGAAGCAGGAAGCCGCGCGCGTGGCCCTGGTGCAGCACGACATGCGGCAGGGGTTTGTGCTGACGCAGTATTTCTACGAGCAGATGATCCAGTTTGAGAGGGATCCTGCCAGCCTAAAAGACACCATCGGCGAAATGGTGTACACCATGGACGTAGACCAGCAGGTGCACCGAGCGCGCCAGATCGAGTTCGACAAGGAAGCGGATGCCGAGGTGCTGGAACGCAGCAAGCCTCGCAAGCTTACCGGAATGGATCTGGCCGAGGCTCAGCTTTCAAACGGAGACATCGCCAGTGCGAGCGCGCTGGCGCAGCAGGTGCTGGCGAAGCAGGCCAACACCATGCAGACAGGCACGGTTGCCTCCACGGCAGACAGCGCTCATGCCTGGTTCATTCTGGCCCGGGCGGCTGCCATGACCGGGCATCCAGAACAGGCGATCGACGACTTCCATAAGACGCTGGCCACCAGCAAGGAACAGCGGCTGCTGGCCTGGTCGCATATCTATTTGGGCCGCATGCTGGATCTGGATTGCAAGCGCGACGCGGCCACGTCGGAGTATAAGCTGGCGCTGACCGTGCGCGACGGGCGAGAGGATACGCGCCTGGCCGCGGAGCGAGGCGTGAAGAATGCCTACTCCGTGAACGGCCACACCTGCGACGAGGATGCGGATGGCGACGCGCCCAGCCCGGTTCCTGCCGGCAAGGCGGTATTGGGAACTGCAGGGAAAAACGATACAGCCAAGCCTCAATAGTTGGGCCGCAATGACCGAGGAACTTTTGGGTGGTATTTAATCGAATCAACGAGAATAGTTTCCGGCCCGGAGTCTTCGGGCGCGGCAGTTTGCTTGAAAATCTTGAAAATATTTGAAGAGTTGGAAGGCAGGCGAGGCGCGCGTGGAACCAGTTCTGGCAGAACTTGAAACCGCACTTGGTCATGCATTCAGGGTGCCTGAGCTGCTGTTACACGCTTTGACGCACAGATCGCTGGCCAGGGAGCAGGCAGCGAAAGAACGCCCGCATAAGAGCGGGAGCGATGGCGACGGGACAAGTGGATGCATGGCCGGCGACAACGAGCGGCTCGAATTTCTTGGCGATGCGGTGCTGGGGCTGGTGGTTGCGGAATCGCTCTTCGGAGTGCATCCGGATTGGGATGAGGGCGAGCTGACCCGCGTCCGCTCACGGCTGGTGAGCAGGCTGCATATCGCGCAGGTTGCCGAGGGCATCGGGCTCGGCCGGCATTTACGCCTGAGCCGCGCTGAAGAGAAAGGCGGCCTGCGGCGCAAGAGCACGGTGCTCTCCAATACCATGGAGGCGGTGCTAGGGGCGCTGTTTCTTGACGGTGGATTGGAGCCGGTAAGGGCTTTTGTGCGGCGTCAGATCCTGGGCGAGGCAGCCGAGCAGCTTGCCGAGGAGTTGCGCTCCGGCGCGGCGCTGGGCAACTACAAGTCAGCGCTCCAGGAACGTTTGCAGGCCGACCGGTCAGGGACTCCGGTGTACCGTGTAAAGAGCGAGAGCGGTCCCGACCATCACAAGCAATTTCTCGTGGAGGTCCGGCTCATGATGGAAGCCGGGGAACCGGGAAAGCCGTTGGCGCGCGGAACAGGCAGCACCAAGAAACTTGCGGAACAGGACGCGGCGCATCGGGCGCTCGATAAGCTCGCCCGGCAGAAGGCAGGCCAGCCGGGCGAAGCCAAGGAGGAAGAAGCGGAAGAATGAGTACCCCTGGGAGCATTCCCGCGCTCACTCCCGCAAGCACTCCCGCCCCGCCGCGTGGCCAGCCCGGGCCGCACTTCGCCCACCTGCGCGTCCACCTGCCCACGCTGCCTGAGGCGCTGGCCTCGTTGCTGCGCACGGTGGTGGTGGCCTTGTTTCTGCTCACCTTTATCCTGCAACCGCTGCTGATTCCCTCCGAGAGCATGGAGCACACGCTGCTTGTGGGCGACTTTCTTCTCTTCAACAAGCAGGTCTACGCGCCGGCTGGCAGGCTGACCCGCTGGCTGCTGCCTTATCGCCCAGTTGAGCGCGGTGACATTATCGTCTTTCATCATCCGGAGCCGCCTTTGCTGGTCAAGCGCGTGGTGGGCATGCCGGGCGATCGTCTGCGGATTGAAGACGGACGCGTGATCGTGAATGGAGTTGCGCTGGATGAGCCCTACGCGGCCTTCGAGCCGGCGCCACCCAATCCCTTCCGCGACAATTTTCCCGCCAGGATTTATACCGACCCGCAGGTGGATCCGGACTGGTGGGCGCAGATGGAGAGCCTGACGCGCAACGGCGAGCTGGTGGTTCCGCCGGGAGAGTATTTTGTGCTTGGCGACAACCGCAATCACAGCAAGGACTCGCGCTACTGGGGATTTGTGCCGCGGCAGGCCATTGTTGCGCGGCCGCTGGTGATCTACTTTTCGCTGCGGCGGCCTTCTACCACCGACCCGCAGCAGGCCTCGCTCAGTGCCGGAGATGATAAACTCGGACACGACAGGGAACTTTCATCGATGCTCGCGGGGTTTGCGCGCTGGAAGCGCATTTTTCACGTGGTGAAGTAAAGCTGTTCACTGACAACTGATCACTGACCACTAACTATGACCAAGAAGAAAACGCCGGCCGCGAAGACGCCGAACGAAGCCCAACCCGAACCGAATCCTGAACAGGAAACCAGGGTAGAGGAGACGCCCTTCGAGGCGGTGGCCAGCATCTGCTCGGTGCTGGTGGTGGGGCTTTTCATACTCACGTTTCTGGCGCAGAACTTTGTTATTCCTTCCGGGTCGATGGAGAAGACTCTGCTGGTGGGCGACCACCTGGTGGTGGATCGCATTACGCTGGCTCCGGATGCCAAGTGGATGCCGCTGGTCCGCTACCGCGAGCCCCGGCGCGGCGACGTCGTTGTCTTCATCAAGCCGGTGGCGGACGATGTGGACGGGAAGCCTGAGTACCTGTTTCTGGTCAAGCGGCTGATCGGCGTTCCGGGGGACCACATTCATCTGCGCGATGGCATCGTCTTCATTAACGGCGTGGCGCAAAGCCAGCCCAAGGACGGGATGGATATACCCGCGAATCCGAGCGAGAAGGTTTTTCTCGACGAGTTCCCAACGATTGCGCCGGCAGAAGATGGAAGCGCCACCGAAGAATGGGCCGTGGATGCTCCCAGCCACTTCGTGGACGGGGATCTGGTGGTTCCGCCGGGCAAGTACTTCATGATGGGCGACAACCGGCATAACAGCCTCGATTCGCGCTACTGGGGTTTTGTGCCCAGAGAGAATATCGTGGGCCGGCCGATGTTCAACTATTGGTCGTTCAAGTCGTCCGAGGACCAGTTGGAACAGACCGGAATCGGCTCCAGCCTGGCGTGGATGGGCCACGTGGCCCTGCACTTCTTTTCCGACACGCGCTGGGGCCGGACGCTGCATGTGGTGCGGTAAGAACAGTGGTCAGTGGTCAGTGGTCAAAAAGAGCCCGCGACCACTGCCAACTTCGATCTGTCCACTGAAATCTTTCCACTGTACACTGACCACTGACCACTGAATTATGACGGAACACGAGCAAGGACGGCGAAAGAAGCGCGGGCGGATTTGGTTGGCTCTGGGGGCGCTGGCAGCCATCCTGGCGGTGCTGATTGTGCCGCCGCTCTTGAGCGTGAGCCGCTACAAAAGCCGGATCACGAGCCTGATGGCGTCGTCGCTGGGTAGGCCTGTGAGGCTGTCTTCGGTGAGGTTGCGTTTGCTGCCCCGGCCAGGATTTGTTCTCTACGATCTGACCGTCGACGAGGATCCTGGATTTGGCGCCGAGCCGCTGCTTCGGGCCAGCTCGGTGACCGCCTCCATCCGTTTGCTCTCTTTGTGGCGGGGCCGACTCGAGATCAGCGAGGTGAGCGTGGACGAAGCCAGCGTGAACCTGGTGCGCTCACCGCAGGGGAAGTGGAACCTGGAACCGCTGTTCCAGACGGCGGCAGCGAAGGCCGGCTCAGTGAACCCCAGCGAAAAACATGCGCCGCCGTTTCCTTACATCGCGGCCACCAATTCGCGAGTCAATTTCAAGAACGGTATTGAGAAGCTGCCGTTTTCGCTGATCGACGCCGATCTGTCGTTCTGGCAGGAGAGTCCCGGCGTGTGGCGGATCAGGTTGCGCGGCCAACCGGCCCGCACCGACGTGAGCCTGGACCTGGCCGACACCGGGGTTGTGGAGCTGAATGCAAGCGCGGAGCGCGCGGCCGATGTGCGCCAGATGCCAATCCACCTCGACCTGGATTGGCGGGACGCTCAGCTTGGACAGCTCACCCGCCTTGCCACCGGTTCCGACGCCGGCTGGCGCGGAGACCTGCGGGGCGAGGTGCATCTGGAAGGGACCGCGGCATCCGCCAAGGTGACCACCCGGCTGCGGGCCACCGACGTGCACCGCGCCGAGTTCGCGCCGGTCGCCCCCATGGATTTCGATGCCAATTGCGGCTTTGTCTACCACTATTCCGAGCGCGCGCTGGAGGGCCTGTTGTGCGACTCGCCCCTCGGCGACGGGCACATCCAACTGGCCGGGGATTTGCCGGGCGGGGGCGGGCCGTCGCACTTTTCGGTAGAACTGGATCGCATTCCTGTGGCCGCCGGCCTGGACGCTTTGCGCACGGTGCGCAGCGGCTTCGCTCCCGATCTGGAGGCGGCAGGCACGTTGAGCGGCAAGATCGGCTACGATGGATCAGTCTCCGCGAACAATGCACCCCCTGGCCCGTCCTTGCATCTTTCTTCCGGCGCGAAATTGAGCAGCCGCGCGAACTCAGTTAAATCCCGCTTTGGAAAGGCCACACCGGCAGAGGGCCCACTCACCGGCAGCTTTACCGTCGAGGGTTTTCGATTGAGTGGAAACGGCCTCAGCGCGCCCATCCTGGCGCCGAAGCTGGTGTTGGAGCCCGCGGCCTTTGCGCAGGGCCGCGCGCCGGCGCTGGCTGGAACTGTCGCCGTCCCTATGGGCGGAACGGGGCCTCTGGCATTGAATGTGCACCTCGAGCTCAAGGGTTACCAGGTGGCAATGCGCGGCCAGGTGAGCATTGCGCGGGGCCGAGAACTCGCGCATGAGGTCGGCATCGGTCAGGCGTCGGCATTGAACGATCTGGCCGGAGAGCCGCTGGTGGTCGACCTGACGGCCGAGGGTCCGTGGCTCCCGGCTGCGGAACTTCCGGTCCAGACACTTCCTGTCCCGCAGCTTCCGGTTGACGCCACTTCGCCAAGGGAGCCTGCGCCTGGAGCCGCTGCCGGGGCCGGGAATCGCCTCGTGCAAAACAAGTCTGCCGCCGATGCGGGTCGAATTCCGGCGGCGGACACCCTAGTCGGCACGGTCGCCCTGCGCAACGTCAACTGGAAGGCCGATTATCTGGCCAATCATGTGGTGATTTCCGAAGCCACGCTGCATGTGGGCCTGGTTGCAGGCCTGGGCGACACCGTCCTGGACCCCGTGGCTTTCACTTACGGGCCGCTGAAGGGGACGGCGAGCTTCAAAGTGCCGGGGAGTTGCAACACACCCGAGCCCTGCCCGACGCAGTTTCAAGTGCAATTCGGCGATTTGGATGCGGCCACCGTGCAGACAGCCATTCTGGGCGCGCGCGAAAAAGGCACGCTGCTGTCCGGCCTGATTAACAGGTTGCGTCCCTCTTCCCCGCCCGCGTGGCCGCGGCTTGAGGGCACGGTGAAGACCGATTCGCTCATTCTGGGGCCGGTTACGCTCAAGGATGCGACGGCGGAGCTGCGCCTCAAACCGTTGGGCGCCGAGATCGTAAGCCTGGACGCCGAGCTGCTGGACGGAAATGTTCACGGAACCGGCACACTGGCGGCCGGAGACAAGCCCGACTACACGCTGACGGGAGATTTCGAAAAGCTGAACCCGGTTGCCGTGGGCAAACTGTTCGGCGCGACCTGGCGGGGCGGGACCTTCGACGCAAACGGCACGATCGAGCTCTCCGGCTATGCCGGCGCAGACCTGGCAGGCTCGGCCAAAGGCACTCTGCACTTTGAATGGCGGCATGGGGCGATGGCCGGAAGTGTTCCGCAGCCACTGGCGCGCTTCGATCGCTGGACTGCCGATGCCGCGATTGCGGACGGCAAGATTGTGCTGGGGCAGAATGAAGTTGCCCAAGGTAGCCGCAAGAGCGCCGTGGGGGCCGTGGTGACCCTGGCCGAGCCGCCCAAGGTAAGTTTTGCCGCAGCCAAAGCCGCGTCCGCGAAAAAGCATTAAGACACCCCGGTACAATGAGGCTATGGCGTCATCCCCTTCCTTTCCAACATCCACATCCGTCCAAATCCGCTGCAAGGGCATTCTTTTTGACATGGACGGAATTCTGGTTTCGTCGATTGGCACTGTGGAGCGCAGTTGGTCGGCCTGGGCCGGGATGCGTGGACTCGATCCCGAGCTCACCATCAAGGCCACCCACGGCCGGCGCGCCGTGGATATCATCGCGAAGCTCAGGCCCGACCTTGACCCTAAGGTGGAACTCAAGATCGTTGAGGATTTCGAGATCGCGGACAACGAAGGCCTGACGGTAATGCCGGGAGTGCTGGATCTGCTGGCAGCACTGCAGGCAGGCTGCTGGACAGTAGTAACCAGCGCCACGGACCGTGTGGCGCAAGCGCGGCTGGCCGCCGTGGGCATTCCAATCCCAAAGAGGCTGGTGTCCGCCGAGCTTGTCACCCGCGGCAAGCCGCATCCCGAGCCGTTTCTAACCGGTGCGGCGCTGCTGGGCTTTGCGCCCCAAGACTGCGTAGTCTTCGAGGATTCGTCGTCCGGCGCCAAAGCCGGTCGCGCCGCCGGTTGCACAGTGGTGGCAACAACGTTCTCGCATCCGGTGGAGACGCTGGCCGCCGCACACTACCTTGTGACCGACCTCAGCGGGATCGAAGTTACGCGGCTTCAAGGTAAAGAGAGGCTGACGCTGAATTTCACTCCACTCGCGCGCTAGGGGCGAAACCTGACCCCTGTTTTTACTCGTTGGCCTCGATGCGCCGCCCGTGCGGGTCCTGAATCTCGCGGGTGTTCATCTTGTAGATGTTCGCAAAGGCGCGCAACTGGTCGCGGCTCAAGGTCACCTGCTGCTCGAAGACAAACCAGCGCACGCCTTCAGTGCATGGCGGCGTGGTGAGCGAACCCATATAGGTCCAGTAGCCTCGGTCGGCGGGCAGCAGGCCGCCGGGGTTGATCATCTCCGCCACCTTTTCCGATTTGCCCGCGGTGGTGGGCAGGTGCTTCCAAAGGGCGGCGAGCAAGGCGTTGGGAAAGTTCTGGTTCTCCAGCAGGCGCACCGCCAGAATGGCTATTTTGCCGTCGGCGCTCCTGTGCACAAGGTGCGCGCTCATGTCGGAGAACTTGCCTTTGACGGTCTCTTCGCCAGGATGGCGAAATTCAAACTCGACCAGGTTGTAGCGGACGCCGCCGGCCACTATGTAGCTGCCGGGGTCGACGTGGACGACGATAGTGCGGCCGTTGTTCTCAACCGTGACGGGGCCGGCAATGTAGTGGAACTCAATGGGCTTGAGCGCCTTGTCGAGGTGAGCGCCGTGAATGTCGAGGGGCGATTGCTCGTGGCCGTCGGAGCAGGCTCGGTACGAGGGGTCGAGCTTGCCCCAGCGCAGCGGACCCGTCTTTCCTTCGTAGTTCCAGTTGGCGTTTTGCGCGGTGGCCATGGCGGCCATTCCAAGGACAAATGCGGCAAAAACAGAAAAACGCATGAATCGCTCCTCAAACCAGGACGTGGAACAGGACGTGCAAGCACCCGGAAGAATTCTAAGTCATGGACGCCTTGAGGGTGAAAAAGGAATGGGACCCATCAATCGATGAGTCCCATGTTGTTGGAGCGGGTTTGCGGGGCCGGAATTACTTCGCGGCAGCTTTCAGGCCGGCTTGTTCGGCCAGGGCGGCGGCCTTGTCGGTCGCTTCCCAGGTGAAATCGGGATCGTTGCGACCGAAGTGGCCGTAGGCTGCGGTCTTTTGATAAATCGGGCGGCGCAGGTTGAGGCTTTCGATGATGCCCTTGGGCGTGAGCGAGAAGTTTTTGCGAACCAGCTCGGTGAGCTTGGATTCGCCGACTTTGCCGGTGCCGAAGGTTTCAACGCGGACGCTGACCGGGTCGGCAACGCCGATGGCGTAGGCAAGCTGGACTTCAGCCCGCTCGGCCAATCCGGCAGCCACAATGTTCTTGGCGATGTAGCGGGCCATGTAGGCAGCAGAGCGGTCGACCTTGGTCGGATCCTTGCCGCTGAAAGCGCCGCCGCCGTGACGGCCCGCGCCACCGTAGGTATCCACGATGATCTTGCGGCCGGTAAGGCCGGTGTCGCCCATGGGGCCGCCTATGACGAAGCGACCTGTCGGGTTGATGTGGTACTTGGTGTGCTCGTCGAGCCACTTGGCCGGCAGCACGGCCTGGATGACGTACTTCAGGATATCGGCGTGCAGTTCTTCGTTGGTCACGCTCTCGGCGTGCTGGCTCGAAATCACCACGGCGTCGATGCGCGAGGGCTTGCCGTTCTCGTCGTACTCGACCGTGACCTGGCTCTTGCCGTCGGGGCGCAGGTAGGGCAGCTTGCCGTTCTTGCGGACCTTGGTCAACTGCAGGCAGAGCTTGTGGGCCAGCGAGATGGCGGCAGGCATCAGCTCGGGCGTCTCGTTGGAGGCGTAGCCGAACATCATGCCCTGGTCGCCGGCGCCGCCGGTGTCAACGCCCTGGGCGATGTCGCCGGACTGCTTGTTGATGGAGGAGATGACGGCGCAGGTGTTGGAGTCGAAGCCGTAGAGGGCGTTGTCGTAGCCGATGGAGGCCACGACGCCGCGCACCAGGCTCTGAAAATCGACGTAGGCCTTGGTGGTGATTTCGCCGGCAATGACCACCAGGCCGGTGGCCGTCAGGGTTTCAGCGGCGACGCGGCTGTAGGGGTCCTGCTCCAGGCATGCGTCCAGGATTGCGTCGGAGACCTGGTCGGCAATCTTGTCGGGATGGCCTTCAGTAACTGACTCGGAGGTAAACAAGAAACGATCGCTCAACTTCAAACTCCTGCCCATTGAAGGGATTCAATTTGGTTCCCCGACCGCGGCGATTGGCTGGTTCAAAAAAAGGCCGTGGCTGAACGCGTTAAAACTCGTGCTCAACTTGGCCGCTCGCCCACATTCGAGGCGCACCTGCACTGGTCAGGCCTGAGCCTGACTGCGCATCTTATCCATGGTAATCGCGCCGGGGGCGCTGGGGCAAAGACTAGCAGTGAATGGAGTGCATTTCTTGTTCAAAGGGGGCTCAGCGGGCTTGAACAGATCGTATAGGGACTCGGCGCACCCGGAATCGCGCTCAGCGGCCGTACCAGGACAGAATGCGGGTCGCGAGGGACCGGGCCGAGTTTAAAGAAGAGTGAAGATCGGAGTGGGCTTGCTTGAACGGGAGCAAAGTGTGCCACCAGCCCACGCGCATGCCGTAATAGCGCACAGTGAGGTAAGCCGCGGCGGCCACCACCAGCAGAAGCAGGATAGCCCCGATCCAGCGCAGCCTAACCTCGACAACCTCGTGTTGCAGAATACGGGCTTTGCCAACGTTGGAGGCAAAGGCAGTCCAACTGCGGTCGTCGTCGTGCATTTGTCCCGAGTCGTTGTAGGCTTTGAGATAGCGTTCAGTCCAGTCCTGCGGGTCGAGGCCGAGCGCACCCACATAACTGCGTACGATGCCTTTGCTGAGTATGCCGCCAGGCAGCAGACGGAAACTCTCCTGCTCCAGCGCAATCAGGTAGCGTTGGCTGATTTTTGTAACCGCGGTAATGTCTTCCAGCGCGATGCCGCGGGATAGCCGCTCCATGCGCAGGTCTTCTCCAAATTTACCCATCGGCGATCAAAACCGGGTATAACGGCCCACACTTACTCTATCCAACAACCCAATCCGCCCTGGATCGGGCCGGAGTGGACGCATAGAGTGTTAGGCCGGTGGTAGTGCCCTATACAAGCTATTTTTTCACAATAGCCTCGACTTTATCATCAGTCAAAGCTTTAATTAATCTTTCCTCCATTTTCAGTGAACTGGCCAGTTTGGCAACAATTGCCGCTCCTTCAGGCTGTTACCCTGAAGACGAGGGGAGTCACGGGCAGATTTGTTCCCCTCGCGGCAAGACTGAAATCAATCCAGAAAAAGCACGAAACAAGGCGCGGGAATGAATAAGCTGATCTTTGCCAACCTGATTCACCGGCCGCTGCGCTCCATCATCAGCGTGCTGGCGGTGGCCATTGAAGTGGTCATGATTCTATCCATTGTCGCCATCTTCATGGGCATGTTGAACGACCAGAAGCAGCGCACCAACGGCATCGGCGCCGATCTGGTGGTGAGCCCGTCCAATGCCAGCTTCATGAACGGCATGAGCGGCGCGGCGATGTCGGCAAAGCTGGCTCCCTTTCTGGCCACCCTGCCCCATGTGGCAGTGGCCGCGCCCGTCATTCAGAACTTCTCCATGGGAGATTCGCTCGAGATTCTCTATGGCGTGGACTTCAAGACGTTCAATGCGCTCAAGCCGTTCATATTCATCGCCGGTGGACCGTTCCAGGGGCCCGACGATGTGATTATCGACGATGTGTGGGCCAAGACCGGCGGTGGCCACCACGTAGGAGAGACCGTCAACATCCAAACCCTACACCACAACTTCCGCATCTGCGGCATCGTCGAGAGCGGAAGGGGCGGGCGCAGGACGATCCCCATCGAGACCCTGGGCGCACTGACCGGCTCGGACGGCAAGGCGTCCATCATCTATATCAAGAGCGACGATCCGGCCAACAACGGGCTGATCCGGCAGGAGATTGAGTCCACGCCGGGGCTCGGGGGCTATCGAGTGCAGGCCATGGAGGACATCATCTCCATGTACACGCCGTCGCGTTTCCCCGGCTTCGACCGCGCCCTGGATGTGGTGATCACCATCGCCGTCATCGTGGGCTTTCTGGTCATCTTCCAGTCGATGTATACGGCGGTTCTTGAGCGGACCCGCGAGATCGGGATTCTCAAGGCCATGGGCGCCTCGAAGCTGACGATTGTGGGCGCGGTGCTTCGCGAGTGCGGGGCGATGGCGGTTGCAGGCGTGTTGGTGGGCATTGGGGCCACTTTGGGCGTGCGTGCACTGCTTGCGGTGCGCTTTCCGGGGTTCGCCTTTGAACTGACCTGGGCCTGGATCGGCAACGGCGCCCTGATCGCCTTTGCAGGGGCTCTGTGCGGTGCGCTTTATCCGGCCTGGATGGCGGCGCGGAAAGACCCGATCGAGGCGCTTGCGTACGAGTAAGCCATGCGAATCGAGGGAATTGTCAGGCGATTTTCGGGGCCTGGCGGGGAGGTTCTCAAGTGAAATCCGAAAAAATCAGTCTGGTCACGATCGAGGCGATTCGAGAAGCCGCGGCGCGCATTGCCGGCGTCGCCGTGAAAACGCCGCTGGTGCGCGCGCCGTTTCCCGGCCTAGCCGGATACGGCTTCCAGAAGGAGATTCGGCTCAAGGCAGAGAGCCTGCAGCCGATTGGCGCCTTCAAAATGCGGGGCGCAGCCAACAAGATTCTGCAACTCACGCCGGACGAGATCGCCCGCGGAGTCATTACCTATTCGAGCGGCAATCACGCGCAGGCCGTGGCCTATGCGGCGCGCGAGGTGGGCGCGAAGGCGGTGATCGTGATGCCGTCAAATGCGCCGGCCATCAAGCGCGCGGGGACCCTGGCGCTGGGAGCTGAAGTTGTGGATGTGGGCGTGGCCTCAAGCGAACGGCTGGCCATGGCCGAAAAGCTGGTGCGCGAACACGGCTACGTAGTCATCCCGCCCTACGACGACGAGCAGATCATCGCCGGCCAGGCAACTTGCGGCCTGGAGATTGCCGAAGAGTGGCCGGAGGTCGAGCTCGTGCTCGCGCCGGTAAGCGGCGGCGGGCTGCTTGGCGGCGTGTCTGCCGCAGTCAAGCAGTTGCTTCCAAACGTAAAGGTGTTTGGCGTGGAACCGGAGCTGGCCGGCGACACGGCGGAGAGCTTCCGGACCGGGAAAATCGTGACCTGGGACGCGGAGCTTACCAGCCGCACCATTGCCGACGGCCTGCGCACGCAGAGCGTGGGTGTGCGGAATTTTGCTCACATTCAGGCGTTCGTGGACGGCATTATTACCGTGACCGAAGTCGAGATTCGCGCCGCGATGCGGATGATCGTCGCCACCACGCGTCTGGTTCCCGAGCCCAGCGGCGCTGTGCCGGTGGCCGCGCTGCTGTTCCACGCCGCCCAGTTGCCGGACTACCGAAGGGCTGCGGCCGTGGTGAGCGGAGGCAATGTGGACCCGGCGCTGCTGGCTGAAGTGCTCACGGAGAAGACAGTGGACAGTGAACAGTGAACAGTGAACAGTGAACAGTGAACAGTGAACAGTGGACAGTGAAGAGTGGACAGTGGACAGTGAACAGTGGACAGTGAACAGTGGACAGTGAAGAGTGAACAGTGGACAGTGAAGAGTGAACAGAAAAAACCTCTTGGTTGATGTTCATGCGGTCGCGCCCTCACCGCAAAGAGCGCGGTTAGGATGGGGCAGCCAGAGTGCGTGCTCACGGAAACCGCGAAGTAACGTCGTTCGACTATGATTTCAGCAGCGATGAAGCCACCGATCCCCGCAACCCGCGCATTGATTTTTGTCCTGGCGCTGTTCTGCGCCGCCCTGCCTATGAGCGCCCAGAAGAAGAAGGGCGATCAACTGGAAAAGCCGATGGCCGGGCCACGCGCCACGGCCCTGCGGGTCACCTGGATCTACGTTGCGCCCGACCTCGGCTCGCAAAAGGTGGACCGGGTNNCCCCTGATCGGCAGCGACCAGACGCCGCCGCCCGTCTCAGGCTGGATCCAGGCCAAGGGGATTGTGGAGGAAACCACGCCTAACGGCGACCAGGTGCTGATGGGCGAGGCGGCCAACCAGGAGTCGCTGGCCTCGGACCCGCGCGGTCCGGTAAACGCTCCGAAGAGCGCGCGGCTGCTCTACCAGCGGCTGCATGAGATGTTTCCCAACTCGTCCCTGGCGGGCGAGGCGCAGTGGCGGTCCGCGGACATTCAATGGCAGATCGAGAAGTCCGACGCCTCCACGCTGCGCTCCGCGCACGAGAAGGACGCCTATATGCGCGAACAGATGGACGAGGATGCTCTGAGGAAGGTCATCAAGCAGAATCCGCACACGCGCTGGGCCGATCTGGCGGCCTTCGACCTGATCGACAACAAGCTCTGCGGCGACTGGCAGGGAGCGGTACAGTGCCCGGAGAAGGAGTCGGAGATTTACGAAAAATATGCCGACGAGCACCCCGACGGTCCGCGCACGGCGCAGGCTCTTTACCAGGCCGTCTACAGGCTGGCGGTGCTCCGGGACATGTTTGCCGCCAACGGAGACGACAAAAAGAGCGATAACGCCAAAAACCATGCCCAGGAGCTGGCCGCGAGGCTGAAGGATCACTTCGCGTCAACAGATTATGCGTGGCGGGCCGGTGCGCTAGTGTACAAATTGGATGAAGGCATCCCGGTCTATGGCATCGACCGCGAGTGAGGTGGAGAAACCATTCGCAGGCAAACCGTAACCGCGCACCGGAGGCTGTTTGAGTCCGTATATTCAATCCATCATTTTAGGAATTGTGGAAGGCCTGACCGAGTTTCTGCCGGTCAGCTCGACGGCGCACCTGCGCATTGCCGAAGCTCTGATGAAGATTCCGCTCGATGACGCCTACTGGCGGATGTACACCATCGTCATCCAGCTGGGCGCAATCCTGGCGCTGTGCATGCTGTTCCTGGAGCGGATTGTGGATTTCATACGCACATTTCCCCATGGCGAAGACGGCAAACGCACCTGGCTCAACCATCCCCTTTCTCTCACGTTCATCGCCTTTGCGGTGACTTCGGCTACCACGCTCCCGTTGCACAAATGGAGTGAGAAGAACCTGGGCAGCCTGAGAGCCATAGCGCTGGCGCTGCTGATCGGCGGCGTGATTATGTGGATCGTCGATTGGCGGACCAGCCGCTACGAAGCGAGCACCACCCACGTGGAGGAGATGACCTTTTTCCAAGCCGTGTGGATCGGGCTCTGCCAGACACTGTCGGCGGTCTTTCCCGGAACTTCGCGCTCCATGTCGACCATCGCCGCCGGTCAAATGGCGGGTCTCAATCGTCCCGCGGCTCTGGAGTTCAGCTTCCTGCTCTCCATCCCTACCATGATGGCCGCCACCGGCTGGGACTTTGTTAGAGAGGTCCACGCCTCCAAGGCCACCGATGCCGCCGTGGCCTCCGCGCACGTGGTCATGAACATGGAACGCTGGATTGTGCTGCTGATCGGCCTCGCGGTCTCGTTCATCGTCGCCCTGGGGGTGGTGGAGTGGTTTCTCTACTGGGTCCGCAAGCACGGATTCACGATGTTCGCCATCTACCGCATCGTGCTCGGCGGCTTCCTGCTGCTGTGGGGAGCAAAATTCATCGGCGGCTGATTTTGAAGGGCTTACGGCAAGGCTGGGGCATTGCTGGCGGTTTTTCACACATTCGAATGTGTGGTATTCTACACATTGAGGGGTGTAGCCATGCCGACCAACCTTGCCATCGACGACCGCCTGATCGACGAGGCGCGCCGAATCGGGAAGCACGCCACAAAGAAGGAAGCTGTGACCGCGGCTCTCGACGAATACATCCGCCGCCGCAAGCAGCTCGAGATCCTGAAACTTGAGGGAACAATCGACTATGATCCCACTTACGATTACAAGAAAATGCGCATGCTTGACCAGATCGAGCTAGAGCCGTGAAGGTCCTGGTCGATAGTTGTGTCTGGTCACTGTTACTGCGGCGCAAGAGCAGGACCGGAATGAGCGGCGATCAGCAATTCGTGCTGGCATCGCTTAAAGAGGCAATTCGAGATGGGCGCGTTGTTATTATTGGATCGGTCCGCCAAGAAACTCTTTCCGGCATCAAGACTGCGGCCCAATCTGAGAAAGTACGGACCGCGCTTGGAGCGTTCCCCGATGAGACGCTCACAACGCCGCATTATGAAGAAGCCGCACGGTTCTACAACCTCTGCCGCAGCCGCGGAGTCGAGTGCGGGCCGATCGACATATTAATTTGTGCCGTCGCAGCTCACATGCATTACGACATTCTGACCTACGATCAAGGCCTGAAACGCTGCATCGAGGTTTTGCGGAGCGAAAGGCTTCTTCATCAATAATCCTGGGCAATACGGGCCGCGGAAAAAGGGCTGCGGTCGAGTGCAGGTTAGTGAAAGAACCCCGCAGGGGCTGAAGCCCGGATCTATTTTGAGCAACTTGCGGCACGACGACCCAGAGGGTACCCCGGTCGTGCCCTGACACTTATCCCGGCTCAGAGGAGTTTTTTCGCAGTCCGAATAACCCTGGGGGTCCACAGCGAGATTCCCCCTGCCTTGTTTTAGCCTGAATCGCTGTTGCGGGCGGGGATAATAAAGGCTGCTCTGGGATTTTTCTCGCCGCTTCGCCGACCTCGCCCGGAACCGGATCGACCCGACCCGTTCTACCGGACCCGATCACCGGGAATCGACGCGCGGCGCTCAGGAGCGGACTACCCCGCCATGAAGCCTATTCGGATTGTTCTGTCGCCTACGCGAAGCCGCCACCTGAATCTGTTTCTGGGGCTCGTGCTGTTGCTGGTTTCGCTGCTTGTGCTTCTGGCGCTGGCTACCTGGCACGCCTCCGACCCATCGCTGAACACGGCCGCCGATCCGGTTCCCCCGTACGTGGTGCACAATTGGGTCGGGATCTTCGGCTCCTACCTCAGCGATCTCATGCTGCAATCGCTGGGTTTGACGGCTTTTCTATTGCCGCTGTGGCTGGGCGGCATTGGTTGGACATGGATGCGTTCGCGCCCCAGCGGATCGGCGTTGCTGCGCTGGGCCGGCACGCTGCTAGCGGTCGCCTTTGTGCCCGCCGTATTTGGGCTGATGCCCTGGCACTGGCGGTGGATGCACATGCTGCCTGTCGAGGGCATCGTGGGCCGCCTCATAGCCGGCCTGCTGGTGACCTACCTCAACATTCAGGGAGCATGGCTTGTGGCCGCGGTGCTGGCCGCCGCGGGACTCTACTTCGCCTCTGCCATCAGCTTCTGGGTCATCAAAGAGGCCGCCGAGACGCGCTGGCTGCAGCTTCGCAGCTTGCTTGAGCGCTGGAAGAACTGGCGCGAGGAGCGTGCCGAGCTGAGAGAAGAGCGCAGGCTGCAGCGCCAGCCCGAAGACGGCGAGGAGCCCAACCCAGCCCTCGCGCTGCATTTTGTCCCGGCAGGCGGTCCCGAGCTTGAAGCGGAGCAACCGGCGAGCCGTCCCGGCTTTCTGGCCAGGCTTTTCGGCCGCAAGCGCACCGCCGAGGCGGACCCTCTGGACGAAATTCCTGCCTTCCGGCGAGTGGCCTTCGACCAGGCAAATCCAGACCAGGCAAATCTGA
This sequence comes from Acidobacteriaceae bacterium, assembly GCA_003142935.1. Classification (GTDB taxonomy): domain Bacteria; phylum Acidobacteriota; class Terriglobia; order Terriglobales; family Acidobacteriaceae; genus Telmatobacter. The sequence continues at coordinate 2,213 of PLOG01000020.1, read as the reverse complement.
ACCAGCCCAGTCAGGAGCGAGCCTCCGAAGAGATTCCCATCGCGCCTCCGGTGCGCAAGACCAGCATTTGGGAGCGCGCAGTGGAAGATCTTGCGCAGCCCGCCGCGACTGCACCGCTGCCGCCTGCGCCCCCGCAAAATGTTGTTCCCATGCCTTCCGCGGCTTCGCGCGTTGCCGAGACCCGCGGAACGGAGTTACGGCCCGCGCCGATGCGTTTCGAACCGGATCCAGCTTCTGCTCCAGGCCCAGCCGGCGAGATAGCCATTCACTCCCGCGCCGATGCGGACATGCGCTCGGCCACTGTCGCCCCCAAGAATCTAAGCGGCTTCAAGCTGCCGCCCAGTACGCTGCTCAATGCCGGCGAGGGTCCGCAGACGATCCGCGAAGACGCGCTGCGCGAAGAGGCCAAAGTCCTGGTTGAAAAGTGCGCCGAGTTCGGCGTGCGCGGCCAGGTGGTTCAAATCAATCCCGGGCCCATGGTCACCACCTACGAGGTCAAGCTTGAAGTGGGCGTGAAATACTCACGCGTCACCAGCCTGGCCGACGATCTGTGCCTGGCCATGCGGGCTGAGAGCATCCTCATCGAGCGCATGGCCGGCAAGAGCACGGTCGGCATCCAGGTGCCCAATCACGAGCGCGAAACCATCCACCTGCGCGACGTCATCGAGAGCGAGACCTTTGCCAAGGCCAAGCCGCGCCTCACGCTGGCCATGGGCAAGGACATCAACGGCCGCATCGTCACCGCGGACCTGAACGTAATGCCGCACGTGCTCATCGCGGGCTCGACGGGCTCAGGCAAGTCGGTGGCCATCAACGCCATGATCATGAGCCTGCTGTTCCGCACCACGCCGGCGCAGGTGCGCCTGATCCTGGTCGATCCCAAGCGCGTGGAACTGGGCATGTACGAAGGCATTCCGCATCTGTTCACGCCCATCATCACCGAGGCCAAGCTGGCGGCCAACGCGCTGCGCAACGCGGTCCGCGAAATGGAGCGGCGCCTGAAGCTGCTGGCCTCTCGCAGCGTGCGTAATATCGACCAGTACAACAAGCTGTTTGAAGGTGTCATGCCTTCGCTCTTCGACGACGACCAGGACGAAGAACCGCTGCCCTATATCGTCATCATCATCGACGAGCTGGCCGACCTGATGATGCTCGACCGCGCCAACGTGGAAGAGTCGATCACGCGTCTCGCGCAGATGGCGCGCGCCGTCGGCATTCACCTGATTCTGGCCACGCAGCGGCCCAGCGTCGACGTCATCACCGGCCTCATCAAGGCCAACATTCCCACGCGCATCAGCTTCCGGCTGGCCACCAAGGTCGACTCCAGGACCATCCTCGACACCAACGGCGCTGAATCGCTTTTGGGTCGCGGCGACATGCTCTTCCTGCCGCCGGGAACCAGCCGCCTCGCGCGCCTGCATGCGCCCTACGTAAGCGAAAAGGAAACCGCCGCCGTGGTCGCCTTCTGGAAGGAGCAGGGCCAGGCCGAGTACGTCGAAGGGTTCCTCGAAGCGCCCAAGGACGAGCGCGCCAGCGTCGACGGTTCCAATCCCGATCCCGACGAAAACGACCCTATGTTCGACGATGCCGTGCGGCTGGTCTTCGAATTCGGCAAGGCTTCGACGTCGCTGCTGCAGCGGCGGCTGCGTATCGGCTACGGCCGCGCAGCGCATTTGATCGATTTGATGGAGCGCGACGGCCTGGTAGGCGGGGCCGACGGCTCGCGTCCCCGCGAGCTGCTCAAGGCCCCCGGCTGGCTGCATGAAGTTATGGCCGGCGACGAATAGACGCCGCGCGGAGAAGTTGGCAGGGGTCAATTTCCGGTCTACTCCTCCTTGCATTCGAATTTCGATTTGCGTACACTTATGTGTACGCATGGAGAAGACCAATGCAGGCTATAAAGGTTGGAGTTCGCGAGTTTCGAGAGCAGATTGCGCGCTTTCTTGAGGCCGATACGCCGGTGGCCGTGACCCGCCGTGGCGAAACTCTTGGCGTCTACGTCCCTACGTCCCGAAAACAAATCGCGCCGGCTCATCTCTCCGAACTGAAGGCGGCCGCCGACCGGCTCGCTGAAGCGCTCGCCGATGTTAATGAAGATGAAATAGCCGCCGACTTCAAACAGATGCGCCGGCGGGGCAAGAATGCCGTCCGCTGAGATGATCGTCTTGGACGCCAACATTCTGATTCGCGCAATCCGGGCCCCCGGAATCCAC
>PLOG01000158.1 GCA_003142935.1 Acidobacteriaceae bacterium | reverse complement strand
TATCCCCCCGCAATCGCCCCGAGAATCAGCAGCGGCTCGCGCCCCGCGGCCACCGGCTCCGGCAACTCCGCATCCATCGACTCGTGCGACCAGTCTTCCTCGCAGGCAAAGATGCGCATGAATGCCCTTCGCTGCCCCGTGCCATATTCGCGAATGGTCCCGCCGAGCATCGAATAGCGCGCCTCCAGTGCATCCAGAACCCGCCGCACCGTCACCGGAGCCGCCACCTCCAGCCTCACCTCCGCGCTCTCGATCTTCGCCAGTGTCCGCAAATGATACGGCAGCGCCACGCGAATCGCCGGGCCGCCCTTTGTTGCGCCGGCATCTGTCATTGCAGCGTCTGCACCTCAACCGAAAGCACCGCGGGCAAATCGCGCACAATCGGCGCCCAACTATCGCCCGCATCCGGCGATGTGTAAACCTGTCCGCCGCTGGTCCCGAAGTAAACTCCGCACTTGTCCAGCGAATCCACCGCCATCGCATCGCGCAGCACATTCACATAGCAGTCCTTCTGCGGCAACCCTTTTTCCAGCGCCTCCCACTCGTTGCCGCCCGTCTTGCTGCGAAACACGCGCAGCTTGCCGTCCGGCACAAAGTGTTCCGCATCGCTCTTGATGGGCACCACAAAAATCGTCTCCGGCTCATGCGCATGCACGTCGATAGTGAATCCGAAATCCGTAGGAAGATTGCCGCTCACCTCATGCCAGTTATCGCCGGCGTCGTCGCTCCTCATCACGTCCCAATGCTTCTGCATGAATAGCACATTGGGCCGCGACGAGTGCATGGCCACATGGTGCACGCAGTGGCCCACCTCCGCCGTCGGATCCGGTATGTACTGCGATACCAGGCCCTTATTGATTGGCTTCCACGACTTGCCACCATCATCGGTTCTGAACGCTCCAGCCGCGGAGATGGCAATGAAAATTCGATCGGCATTGCTGGGGTCCAGGATTACCGTGTGCAGGCACATGCCACCCGCTCCCGGCTGCCAGCGCGGCCCCGTGCCGTGCTCGCGCAGACCCTTCAACTCCTCCCACGTCGCGCCGCCATCCGGCGACTTGAAGAGCGCCGCATCTTCCACTCCGGCAAACACTGCGTCCGCATCCGTCAGCGAAGGCTCAAAATGCCACACGCGCTTGAACTCCCACGGATGCGGCGTTCCGTCATACCACTGGTGCGTTCCCGGCACACCGGCATACGCAAACTTGTTACTTACCGCATTCCACGTGGCCCCGCCATCGTCCGAGCGCTGCACCACTTGCCCCGACCAACTGCTCGATTGCGACGCATACAGCCGGTTAGGGTCCACCGGCGACCCCTTCATGTGGTAGATCTCCCAGCCGGCAAAGAGCGGTCCGCTTACCGTCCAATCCTTCCGCTTGCCATCCGACATCAGAATGAACGCACCCTTCCGCGTTCCGACCAGCACGCGCACACTGCTCATTCACTGCCTCCTGTTGGTGTCCGGCGTCTAGGGCTCATTGGCCCGCTTTGGGGAACGCCGTGCAGCGATTCTTCCTGATTCCCCTTGCGTTTTGCAAGCTATTTTTCCCCCTCCCATTCGCGCGCCTGCCCCATTCGCGCTGTTGATCCATCCCTTTTGGGAGCGGAGAATGCCCTATACTCTCCATCAGGCGGGCTAGAAGCGCGGAAAGACAATCTATGAATGTGAAAGTGCGCGGTTTCCCTTGCTCTTCGGTGTTCCACCGTTCGATCGCTGCTTCCCACCGAGTGTCTCTCTCCCTTGCGTCCGTTCTTCTGGCGGCAGCCGCTTTTACCGCTCCCGTAGTCTCTGCGCAAGCCATCAATCGCATCACTCAGACTGTTGACATCTCAAATTCTCAGCCGCTGCCCAGTCACCATCCTCTTTGGGCCAGCACCGCCAACAGCATCGGCATGGTTCCGGCGGACCTTTCTCTGAATCAGCTGACCTTGGTACTCTCCCGCTCGCCCCAGCAGGAACAGGCCTTGCAACAATTTCTCGCCGGCCAGCAGAACCCAGCCTCGCCCGATTACCATCACTGGCTCACCCCACAAGAAGTGGGCGAACGCTTCGGCCTCTCCGGACAGGACATTGCCACCGTCACGGGCTGGCTCCAGTCCCAGGGCTTGCATGTCAATTGGGTCTCGCCCAGCCGCATTTTTATCGGATTCGGCGGCACGGCAGCCAACGTCGGCCACGCCTTCCAGACCGAGATACATTACTACAGCGTCGGCGGCAAGCAGCGTCTATCAGTCAACTCCGACCCGATGATCCCCGCGGCAATCCTCCCTGCCATCAAGGCCATTCGCGGCCTCTACACCATCGACGATCAAGCCGCCCATCACGCTATTGCAGTCGAATCGACTTTGCCGCAACTCAACGGCGCCAACGGGACCCACTTCATCGCTCCTGCCGATTTCAACACCATCTACGATGTTCCTTCCAGCGTTACCGGCGCCGGCATCACCATCGGCATCGTCAGTTGGTCGCGAACCGACGCAGCCGATTTCGACAACTTCAAAAGCAAGACAGGCGCCTCCTTTACAGACCCGACAGAAGTGATTCCCACTGCCTACGGCGGCATCGACCCCGGTCCCGCTTACACCGCTCCGCCAGCGGCCGGTGTTTCCATCACAGGCCAGTCGGAGGCCACGCTCGACGTGATCCGTGCCGGCAGTGTGGCGCCGGCCGCCACTCTCCTGCTCGTGGTCTCGTCTCAGTCCGGCGCCAACGATGGCATCGGCGCAGATGCGCAATACCTTGTGAACACCACGCCTGTTCCCGCGCAGGTGATGACCATCAGCTTCGGAGCCTGCGAGTCCTCTGCCGGATCGGGCGGAGTTGCTTTCTGGGACAGCCTCTTTCAAACCGCAGCCGCCGAGGGCATCTCGGTCTTCGTCTCTTCCGGCGACGCCGGCGCCTCCGGCTGCGATACTGCTTTCTCCGTGCCGCCCGCCTCGCCTATGGCCGACAGTCCAAACTACATCTGCTCCTCAAGCTATGCCACATGCGCCGGCGGCACCGAGTTCGCCGACACCGCCAGCCCCTCCACTTACTGGTCTTCCACCAACAGTGCCGGCTACCTCTCGGCGCTCGGATATATCCCCGAGGGCGCGTGGAATGAATCGACCACCACCTCCGTGGCCGCCACCGGCGGAGGCGTCAGTGCCGTCATCGCCACCCCAACCTGGCAGACAGGCACCGGTGTGCCTTCGGCACGAAGCGGGCGCTATACACCCGACGTCTCCTTTTCGGCCTCTGGGCACGACGGCTATTTCGCTTGCATGGCCGCCGCAAACGGCAGTTGCGTGACCTCGGGAGGCAGTTTCAGTTTCATCGCCTTCTCTGGGACCTCAGCCGCAGCTCCCGGCATGGCGGGCGTGGCGGCGCTGCTCGATCAACAACTCGGCGGCTCGCAAGGCAATCTGAATCTGCAGCTCTATTCCATTGCTGCCTCCGTGCCGTCGGCATTCCACGATGCGACCGTCGCCTCAAGCGGCGTTAGCGGATGCAGTGTCAATACCGCGAGCATGTGCAACAACAGCATTGCCGATGCCGCTGGAACTGCCGCGCAGGCCGGCTTTCTACTGGGCACCGGATACGACGAAGCCACCGGCCTCGGCTCCCTCGACGTGGCCACGTTCATTAACAACTACGCCGCAGCGGCGCCATTGCCCACAGCAACAACGGGTGCGGCTTCCGCCATCACAGCCACTTCCGCCACACTGGTCGGCGCGGTAAACCCCAATGGAACTGACACACATGCCTGGTTCCTCAACGGCGCCAACAGCACCCTGAGTGGAGCGAGCCAAACCTCATCGCAGGACCTCGGCTCCGGAACCGCTGCCTCCCCGGTCAGCGCCAACATCTCTGGACTCAGCTCAGGCACGGCATACTACTTCCAGCTTGTGGCTCAGAGCAGCGCAGGCACAAGTTACGGGAGCATCCAACCTTTCACCACCTCGTCCGTTGCCAAAACCACGCCCACCATCACATGGGCCACGCCGGTGGCCATCACCTACGGCACAGCCCTCAGCGCAACTCAGCTTAACGCCACGGCCAGTGTTCCCGGAACATTCGTCTATGCCCCAGCGGCTGGAACCGTCCTCACCGCTGGTTCGCAGGTGCTCACCGCAAACTTCACCCCCACGGATTCGACGGATTACAACACCGCATCGGGAACCGTCACGCTGACGGTGAACAAGGCCTCGCCATCCATCGCATGGAACGCTCCGGCTGCGGTCGTTGTTGCAACAGCGCTGAGTGCCACGCAATTGAACGCCACGGCAAATGTTCCCGGCGTCTTTGTCTACACTCCTCCGTTGGGGACCGTGATGTCCGCCATCGGTAGCACGACTCTTTCCACAATCTTTACCCCAACCGACACGACGGACTACAACACCGCGTCATCCTCGGTCACTCTGACTGTAGCGGCCGCTCTTCCCAGCTTTACCGTCTCGGGCACTGCCGTCACAATCTCAACGTCCGGTGCAACTACCGGCAACACCTCCGCCATCTCCGTCACGCCGGCGAACGGCTTCACCGGCAGCGTAACGTTGACGGCCTCCATCGCATCCGGCCCAACCGGCGCCGTGAACACGCCCACCCTTAGCTTCGGCTCAACCAGCCCCGTGGGCATCACTTCCACCGCCGCAGGCACGGCTACGCTCACCATCTCCACCACGGCAGGCCAAAGCTCATGCGTAGCAGCGAATGAAATACCTCGCGGAATCCCCTGGTACGCGCGCGGCGGCGCGGTTCTGGCCTGCCTGCTGTTCTTCGGCATTGTGCCCCGGCGGCGCAAAGGCCGGGCGGTCCTGGGCATGATGCTGCTCTTCGTCGCCCTCGTTGGTGGCGTGCTCGCCTGCGGCGGTGGTTCGTCGTCTGCCTGCAGTAACGTCGTCACGTCCGGTACCACCGCGGGCAGCTACACCGTCACCGTCACCGGAAAATCCGGCTCGATCATTGCAACCTCCGCCCCGATTGCACTCACGGTTGAATAGCGCCCACCTGAATCAGCCGACCGCATTCCTGCTAAGGAAATACGGCCGATTATTTTCGCATTTCGATGGAGTTACGGCTGCGCCACTGAAACGATCCGCACCGGCCCCAGCAGCCCGGACGGCAGAAGCGGCGAGTCAGCCTTGTACGGCTCGAAGTCCGTGAACGTGTACTTCTTCACTGCGTAAGACTGTTGATCGCCGATCAGCCGGTTCACCCACAGGTTAGTTACTCCGATCGCAATCTGATTGCTTCCCGTCTTCAGAACTCCAGTGACGTCCACCTTGAAGGGCGTCTTCCATTGGATGCCCAGGTACTTGCCATTCACCGCAACCTCAGCCACGTCGCGAACGCCGCCAAGATCGAGCCAGAGATGCGTTCGCGGAATAAGTACGCCCTCCGGAATTTGTATTGTCTTCGAATAAGTAGCCGTTCCGGAAAAGTACTTCACGCCATCGATGGAGTTATCGCTCCAGGAAGTCAATCGATCGAAAGCCACCATCTCGGGCGCGCCCCTGTTGGGCTGGAAGTTCACGCTCCAGTTCGTGTTGAGCGCGTCGTCAAGATTCGGTACCTCCGTCTCCCTGGCCTCCGGCAGCTCGACCGACGCAGCCTTCGCCGGATCGCGAAATACTACAAAAACCGATCCGTAAGGATCGAGCCGCAGCGGAACTGTGGTTCGTCCATTCGCGATCCGATACGAAACCGGCGTCGACTTACCCGTCGCCGCATCCCATAGCTCCGGCACCCTGCCTTCCACCCGGAAAGTCGCATCTACTCTCTCCGTGCGGTCGTTGCGATTATCCACAAAATAGATATCGCCCTCGTCCAGCCTGCGATGCAGGAACATCAGCGTCGTATCGGTTTCAGGCTTGGTGTACTCAAAGTCCTCGCCGATATTGAGATCTTTGAGCACCTCATTTGCCGACATGCCTGTGTAGACTCTTCCCGCTCCAAACCTGTGATAGGTGCTGGGTTGCGAAGTTACTTTCCCCAATAACTCCTTCGCCCATCCTTGCTTCGCCGCCGCCCCCGTTCCCCATAACTCGTCTGCAACGCGGTGGAACTCCTTCTCATCGTCAGAAAGGCTGGGTGAATCCGTAGGCTTGTTCCCTACGATGATTGCGCCCTGCTCCACCAGGCTCTTGAGCTGCCGCAACACTGGCAGAGTCATGCGCTGGCTTCTCCCGCCCAGATAAAGAATCCTGTAACTCGTCCCTCCCGGAGTAACAAGCCTCCCATCCTTGAACGACAGTCGACGCAGCACCACATCGCTGTTGACGAAGTCGAAGCCATAGCCCTCCGGCGCATCCTGCTGTTCCTTCCAGCCGAACACTGCAGTCAGAGGCCCCTCCTCACCGTAAAAGTAAGCTACGTCGCCGAAGAAGTGCCCCTGCTGCAGCATGTAAGAGCAGCGCGCAAGATACGTGACCCATGGCCCCGCTTCGCTCGCCCAGGTCTCGTTGCGATTGAACCACAACCCAAACGGCCCCAGCGTCAGCCCGGGCGCCATGTCCGCCAGCGGTTGATGCGAAGACTCATGAATCTCGAACCGGTTCACACCCAGCGCAAACTCGAGGTCTGCAACCTTCTTGAGTTTGTCGGGCGAGAAAGACCATGCCGGCCCCCGCGACGTCATCGACTCCGCGCCCACCAGATTCTGTCCGTAGATATGCGCCACCGACGCTGCTCCGCGAAGATCCGCCATGTAGTCTGGGGTGCGCTCGATGGAATCGCCCGGCCTTTCATAGGTCCACAACGCGCCCATGGGCACATCCGTCTTGCTGCGCATTTCCATATCGTCGCCCAGCGAGGGGCGATGAAATTCGAGCGCCTCGCCGTAGTAACTCAACCCATGCTCATGTAAGTCGTCCGATATCTCGCCATAATGATTTTCCGCGATAAGTTGACCAATGGTGCGGCGAAAGTCCCAGAGAAATCGATCAGTGTCCGCCGTGCTCTCGATAACCACGCCTGTCAAAGCCGGCAGCCACGGGCGCGCATCGTAACCGCGCCGCTTCTGGAATTCGTCCAGCATGTTATCGGTCCAGTTTTGCGGACCTACTTCGATGCTGTCGGTCAGCAGAAACGAGATTCCATCTTTGCCCATCCTGCTCGCACCCACGGTATCGGAATACATCTTGAGATAGCCGTCGACATAGTTCTTCACATACTCGCGGTTGAGCTTGTCTACTTCCAAACCAGTAGCTTCAACCGGCGCCGGCCCGTTCTCATGACCTGTAAGTGAGTAGCCTATCCGTAGAACCATCCATTTACCCGCTGGCGGCGTCCAGTCAAGCGTTCCGTCCGGTTTCATCTTGCCGGTAAGGTCGATAACATCCTTTTCCTGCACGAGGAATTCCGACGCAACACTCGGGTCGTGGATTTGAAAGAAGTCGCGAGCGTTCGCATAGCCCGCGCGCTTCTCGAATTCATTCACGCGCGCCCCACTGCTCAAAACCAGCTCCGTAATCATGTGATCGCGAACGGGCCTGGTGGAAGCCTGTGTCGTAAACACCACCCGGAAGTAGCGCGCCGAAACAGCATCAAATGCCACCGTCCGCTCAGGCACGCTGCTGGGTGGAATATCCGCAATCTTGCGAAAGTGCACGCCGTCGTCGCTGGCTTCAATCCGCGAAAAAGCAGCGCTAGTCTCCGGGTCAAAGACGCTGATCATATCGTCGAGCGAAGCTAGAGTAATTGCCTGGGTCGTTTGCGGATGCCCATAGTCGAACAGAACCCACGGCTCGCTTCCCACCGGTCCTGCCGGCAATTGGAGTGCAACCGTATTCACGTCCCCATCGGATAACTCGGGCACATTCGGAGTGTCGCCGCTGGAAGTTACTTGCGGATTCAACTCCGTCTGGGTTTTGTCTCCATCGGGAAGCCTGTAAGCCACAACAGCGGCGTCCGCATAAAAGCGGGGCAACTCGGCGACTTTGCCATCGGCGCTGCGTCTGCCAGGGACGCTGAAGTTCTGAAAGGTTCCATCCACCTCGGGCGGATGTGGGAGTGTTCCGGTAAACGGCTGCCCGCTTTCGACGCGGGTCGCGCTCCACACCATCTTCTTCATGCCCTGCGGCGCCGGAACCCAGGGCCCGCCTGTTTCGCTCCATCCGGGCGAACTGGCGATTGCCACTTCCATACCCATGTTTTTCGCTGTCGTGACCGCATAATTAAAAGCCTGCTTCCACTCCGGCGTCATGTAAATAAGGCGATGCGGCACAACTTGCGGCGTGGCGATCGCGCCTTCGAAGATTGTGACTCCGCCCAGACCTACGGAATGCATCCAATCCAGATCCAGCTTGATTCCTTCCGCAGCGATGTTGCCGTTCATCCAGTGCCACCAGACGCGCGGGCGGGCGCCGTTGGGCGGTTCCTGAAAACCACGCAGCAAAGTGTCCTGGGAGGGCGTGTCTTGCGAAGCAGTCTTATCTTGAAACAGGGGCGAAGGCGCTTGGGCGGGCACGTTGTAACTCGCTAAACAGACCAAAGCAAAAAGGGCAGTTACGCTCGATCTGTAACTCATCATTTCGGTTCATCCTCGTTCGCTCTTTCCGGTGAGCGGAATAGTTCTTCACATTACTCTCAACCTTATTTATTGGGAGTCACCGTCGCTCGCGTGGCGCCGGTTGAGATTCCGCCGTCTACCAACAATGTTTGCCCGGTAACATAGCGGCTGGCTTCAGAAGATAGAAACACTACAGCCCCATCCAGATCGTGCGGCTCGCCGGGACGCTTCACGGGAATGCGATCGACAAGATAATCCACCCATTCCCGATTTTCGTATAGGACTTTGTTTTGCTCGGTGCGGAACCAGCCTGGCGCCAGGCAATTTACGGTAACTCCATGCCGGCCCCAATCGTCGGCCAAGCTCATCGTCATTTGCCGCACGCCTCCACGGCTCGCGCCATAAGGCGCCAAACCGGCGTAGCCTGCCACGCACGTTACCGAGCCGATATTGACGATGCGCCCGTATCCCTTGGCAATCATCCTCCTCGCCACAGCCTGCGCAACAAAGAAAGTACCGCGGAGGTTCGTGTCGAGGATGGTGTTCCAGTCTTCCCATTGCACATCGAGCGCAGGCTTGCGAATGTTGCAACCGGCGTTATTCACCAGGATGTGAATTTGCCCGAAGGCAGCCTCCGCGTCGGCGGCCATCTTCTCGATGCTCTCCTGGTTACGCACATCGAGCTCTAGCGAAAGCACACGACGGCCGAGCGCCTCGATCTCTGCCTCGAAGGTCGTAAGAGACTCGAGCGTACGGCTCGTCAACACCAAATCCGCGCCAGCTTTCGCCAGCGCCTTGGCAAAATATTGCCCCAGCCCTCGGCTGGTTCCGGTCACAATCGCAACCTGCCCGGTAAGGTCGAAGAGTTTGTCGTCCATTAAGTCCTCGGTGTCAGAATAATTTTCATCAAATTCGGTTCGCGCGCATGGAGACGCTCAAACCAGCTCGGCCCTTCTTCGAGAGGAGCCACAGCAGTAATCAGAGGCTTGACTTGAATCTTGCCATTTGCGATCAATTCAATGGCCTCAGGATATTCGCCAGACGAAGTGCACGACCCCTGCAGCCGCAGTTGTTTTACCACCACTTTCTGCAGTGGCAGCGTCACCTCGGGCATGATGTTACCTACGAGAGTCACCGTCCCGCCCTTACGCGTGCAGTCAATTGCGCCGGCCACCGTTTCGTTGCGTCCAACTGCTTCCAATGCGATGTCAACCCCGTTGCCGCCTGTCAGCCGCATCACCTCGGCGACCAACTCCGCGCCCGAACAATGCAACGCCTCGTCGGCGCCAACCTGTTTGGCCAATTTCAATCGTGTTGCGTCTACATCCGTGACAAACACGCGCGCACAGCCTGCGGCTCGCGCAGCCTGCGCGATGAGCAAGCCAATCATTCCAGCACCAATCACGAGCGCAGTTTCGCCACCGACGATCTGCGACACCTTCACCCCGTGCAGCGCCACGGACGCCGCCTCAAGCATCGCTGCCTCGTTGAACGAGATATTGCCGGGCAGCTTGTACATGATCCGCTCAGGCACTACAACGTACTCGGCAAATGCGCCGTGCCGGCGATACTCCCCGCAGGAGACACCAATCACCTGACGGTTGTCGCAAAGGTTGATTTGACCGCGCAGGCAGTACGGGCACTCGCCGCAATAAACAGTCGAATCGAAAGTGACGCGGTCGCCTTTACTGTACTTCGTCACTCCCTCGCCGGTAGCTTCCACCGTACCGGCAGCTTCATGGCCCATCACAATGGGCGGAATGCGCCGCCCCGTTGAGCCGTCGTAACCATGCACGTCACTCCCGCAAATGCCGCAGGCTTCGACGCGCACCAGCACCTCGCCACGTCCGACAGCCGGAATAGGGAGGTCAGTTAGTTCCAGGTGGCTGTACTCGGAAAGGAGTAATGACTTCATATTTTCTCAAATCCTCAACTTAGTTAGTATGCATGTGTCAACTTAATGAGCACAGCCTACACATCGCACAATTCTTTAGCCGCGCGGAGACTGGCGATTGGATCGTGCAGAGGCAGAAACTCGTGGGCAACATACCCTTTGAAATCTGCCGCCGCAATGGCCCGCATCACGCCGTCCCATTGTACCTCTTGCGTGTTATCGAGTTCGTGCCGTCCCGGTACGCCGCCAGTGTGAAAGTGCCCGATCCAGGCGATGTTATCGCGAATGGTGGCAATCAGGTCCCCCTCCATGATCTGCATGTGATAAATGTCGTAGAGCAACCTGACATTCGGAGAATTCACTTCTTCCATCACGCGCACACCCCAAGCGGTATGGTCCGCCATGTAATCCGGGTGGTTCACCTTGCTGTTGAGTAACTCAAGGCAAATGTTGACGCCGTTGTCCTCGGCGATCTTCTTTACGCGGTTCAGTCCAACTATGGTATTGCGCGCGCCTTCTTCATCCGCCATGCCGCGCCGGCTTCCCGAGAAGGTGATTACGTTGGGCACGCCCGCTTTGGCCGCCAAAGGGATGTTGGCGCGGAGAGCTGCTTCGATTGCCTCATGATATTCCGTCCGGTTCATGGCGTCGGGGATAGTTCCCGCTTCAGCATACCCCATGGTGCAAATAAGACCGTGACGCCGTGGAATTTCGTATTCTTCAGGCTCAAGCAGGTCGATGCCCACGAGTCCGATCTGCGCGGCCAACGCGCATAGCTCCTCTAGCGGTGTTTCTTTATAACACCACCGGCAGACCGACTGCTTGATTCTCATCTTCTTTGCGTTCACTTCTTCTGCCTTCAGAAGTCCGGACAACGATGTCAACGCGGTTGCGGCAAGGCTGGTTTTCAGAACTGAGCGACGGCTGATCATGGGCAAATTTATCTTCTTTCTCCGGCCCGCATTCGAAAGAGGGCAACGGATTTCAGACTACTGACAAATCGCTGAGCTTGGAGTAATAGCCCGGCATCCCTCAGGGGCTGAAGCCCACGCTGATTTGATTGCGTTTGCGGCACGGCTCAAGCCGTGCCCTTTCAAAACAATGCCGCAATAGGTTTTTTTCAGCAACCTGGGATTGCACTTTCACTTTACGCTCCCAGGCAGCCGTTCTGCACTGCAAGCCCTGGAAGACAAACATAACCGCAACCGCGATCACTTGAGCGGACAAACAAAGTAGGGCAAGACTGTGGAGGGCGAATTTGTGCAGGCTGGGCAGCGGGCATACCGGCTGAACGATCAGAAGGTAAATGCCAACCCGCCGCGGATGCTGCGCTGGTCCTGGGCGAAGACCAGGATGGAACCATCATTCAGAACTATGGGGCGGTAGCCCTCGGCAAGCATGTTCCGGACATCGAGGAGCGCCTCCAAGCCACCCCCTCCGGCTCGGCTCAACCGGATGGGTTGACGCAGGCGGAGGTTGAGGTAAGGCTCGGCTGCGTCCAGCGCAAACGGAGCCACTTGAGTGACAGTGTCTTCGGGCTGCCAGCGGTAACTCGCCCGCCAGCGGGTTCCGGTCCCGTCCAGAGTTCCGGAGAGCGAGATGGAATACATCTGTGCCCGGCGGGGATGGGCTGCACCAAGCACCTCGGCCATCGCCACCGGCCTGGGCAGAACCGGCATTACCAGCGCATTGCTATTGGCATAGCTGAGGCGGACGTCGTTTCCGCCGGGTAAACGGCGCTCGACGCTGGCCACAATTCCGTCGCTCGAAAAGTTCGGACCGGATGCGCGCAACAGTCCACTCGCATTGTCTAGAAGCGTATCAACGGAGTTCGCACCGGAACTGCCTTCGGCAAAGTGTCCCATGGCCTCGATGACAGGATTCAGGACTTCGTCGGCAAAGACGCCGACCGTCATCTCCGAGACATCGGTCTTCCTCGCCCAAGCAATTTCCTGATGCACTCCTCGCTCGATAACGAGCTCGCCATGGCGGAGCGAGAATTCAGGCAGCCAAGCCCCGGCCTGGGTGTCGTCGCTTTCAATCGGGCCCGGTTGGAAGGTTGCAACCCGGTAGCCTATCGAAGAGTTGCCATCGAGCCAGTCGACCGATGCATTGGGCAGAGCCGCGACAACGGTGTGGGGAGATTGCCCGGCGAAACGGCCTAAAGCCTCAGTGGAGCCCACCTCCACATCGAACTCGTCACCCAGGTGCATGGTTTCCCAGGTCCGGACCGCAGCCTCATTCAGTCCCTCTTCACCCGCGGAACCATTGATTTCGGGATGAACGGAAACTGCCGCTACCGATTGCACGGAACCCGCAAACCCCAGATCCTGGCGGAAGCCGAGCATGGATTCCATTCCGGCATCGGTGTTTGGCTCAAAGTCCACGCGCGCCAGCAACTCGCGGCTGTTAGAGGGCGTGTCTTCCACCGTCGCGGAGAAGCGCTGACCGCTCTCGCCAAAAGTCCCAGCCTGCCCGGTAGCCATCAAACGTGCCTTCAGCTTGGGCGCCGCTCCGGAACCGTCGGTGACAACCACCAGTGGTCCGTCTTCCAGCCAGCGGAGCAACGGGCGGTTAGCGGCCGATCGCAAGGTCCAGGCCCAGTCGTCCTTTTGGGAATTAGCCGCGCGCGGCTCAGCCGGAAGCCACTGGATGACTTCGTAAAGCGTGTTCAGTGTCAGGTTGACAATGGTGGCTGTACGCACACGGACATCTTCCCGCAGCGATGGCAGAAACGACATGCTCATCGCCTTGAGCGCGTAACGGCCGGGAAGAACCGATGAGATTTTGAAGCGGCCCTGGCTGTTGGTATAAACGCTGGCCACAACGCTCAGGTCCGGGCGCAGCAACTGCACCTGTGCGCCGATCTGGGGCACACCGGAGGAATCGCGTACCAATCCCGAGACCGACGCCGATGCCGCTCCGCAGACAGGAGCAGCGCCTAAAGCGATCAGCACGGCAAATCCGGCGAAATGGGCGGCGAAATGGGCTTTGCGCTTCATCACTTATGTGACCTGGCGGTGTCCCTGGCAATCTTCCAAATGAAACCCGCGCAGGTTACCGGATCTGGGGTCCGGCTACTGTCCGCGCGGGAACAACTACTATTCCACGACAAAAGGCGCCGATTGCGCAATCTCTTGTTTCGAAATTGCATCATTTATTTTTACCGTCACCTTATATTTGCCTGGCTGCAACCCTGCGATGGGCAGAGTTTTCTCCACCGTCAACTGGTCGCTATGTGCCCCCAAATCCTTGGATTCAAGCTGCTTGGTCAAAATTACCACACCGGATGCGGAATCGGTGATCTCGTAAGTCACCGTGGCAGAGTTACTTTTGGTAACCTCGTCGATGCCCAGGTTGTAAAACTGCATCCAAAAATTCAGTTCCTGGTTGCGTTTGAACTTCACCGGCGATGCAGGAACCGTTGTGGCAGCCACGCGCGGCCGGACAAAATCTCCGCCAATAATGAAATTTCCACTGCCAATCTGGCGGGAAGAAACCGGATACATCTCGTCGGCCAGAATCAACGACGAGGCGCCAAGTTTTTCATCGTGGTAAATCGGAACATCGATTCCGCGGCCGTAGAGCCCGACGTGATCGCTGTTGTTTACATCCTTGATGGCAATATCCAGGCGGTAGAGACCCGGCATCAGGGGCAAAGCCTTCCAATAGACAGATTGGCGGTCCAGTGCCTTCTCCAGCAACTCCGCCGGCTGATTGACCTCGACCGTATCTTCAAACGTCTGCACTGTCTTGCCGGTAATGGTGGTCACCTTGCCAAGGATGTTGACCAAGCCCTTTGAAACGCCATCCTTGGTCACAAAGGTGATATCGCGGTTTCTGATCTGCAAGGTGATCGGGACCAGGTCCATGCCTTCGGTCACCTTCACAAAGTCGGTCCGCACGTCAAACGGGAATACCGGCCCTGTCAATAGCCTGTGCTCGGAGACAAAGGCGTCCAGATCCTTGAACTTGATCGGAGGAGGAGCAAAAAGCTTGGCAGCCAACTCGATGCGGTCGAATTCCTTGCTTTGGTTCTGGCTTCCCCCCGGACCACTGCCGAGACTCTCTAATCCGCCGCCTTGGAACCGGTCGGTCTTGTCTTTGTGGTTCATTTCCTCATATTGGGTAAGTCCGGCGCCGGGCACGTGCAGCAGAGCGTCCTTCTCGCCGCGGTCGATGGTGAAGTGATAGTCGCCGCATTGACAGGTATCCACAAACTCGATTTCGACGTTCTCCCCGATCCCTTCCAGATAGCGGTAACGCCACGTCTCGAACGGATATGTGGAAGTGCTGCCGCCGCCTTCTTCCTGGGGCCGTTCGTAGTTACCGCCGGAGGGATGGGAATCAATTTCGTCCGGCTTTCCGAAGGATATGTAGATGTGTCCCCGATCGGTCTTCCAGCCTGGCTTGCCTGCCGCAAAGTGCTCATTGGCATAGGCGATGCGCCGGTAATGCTCCTCGCGAAACTCGTTTTCGGGTGAATCCGGGTTGGGGTTGCGGCGGAGCCAGAAGTTCTCAATGAAGGCGTCGCGCTCCTCGTCGTTACTCAAGCTCGTAAAGGCTTTGCGTTCTTCGTCGGTGATGATGTACGGGACCTCCTGGCTTAGCCAGGTTTTGTATGTCCCTTTCAACTCCTGACGGAGAGCCCTCTGGGCCTTATATCGATCTTTATCGGACCGTTGGCGCTTGAGTGGGTCAACGTCCTGGTCCTGTCCGGCATCTGTCCCGGTCTGTTGTTGTGCCTGGGGCTGTGCCGGGGGCGTCTGCGCCCTCAGGGATTTGGTACCGGCCGCGGGGATAAGAACAAAGCCGCAACCAATCAGGACAAAGAGAAAATTTCGACCGTTAAGCATCATTGACGTTTAAAACTCCTGCGATCCTCTATTTTACGGTTCCCAATAGGGCAGAGCAACACTTCTTACGCAGTAGGCTGCCGGTTTGACGGGGGAATGTCGCAATGGTTACCTCGGAAAACGCCACCAAAGGCGCTAAAATCATTGAGAAAGGCGGAGTTGCGAGACTCTTTGGCCCGCCGGGCCGTCAAACAACAAACAGCCACACGCATAGTCCTCTGGCTCCGGCTGCGTGCCTCTGAGGCCTCTCGGTTCGCGAACCAAGGGGAGATTGGGCTTTTGGATCACTGGAACTGCACGTAACGCGATTGCGTACACTGGTTGGAGAGAGATTCGGAGCATGCATCGTTCATGAAGAAAATTCTCCTGATAATTCTTGCCGTAGTGGTTGCCGGTGGGCTCGTAGCCTTCATGGTCATCAAGCAGCAGTCCGGCTACACCAAGGTTCTGACAGCTACAATCGCGCGCGAGGACCTGTCAACGGTGGTTAGCGGCACCGGCCAGATCAAGCCAAAGACTTACGTCGTTCTAGGCGCTACCGCCATGGGACGCGTTACCCATCTCTATGTAAAGGAAGGCGACCTGGTCAAGAAGGGCGAGACCGTTGCCACCGTTGAAAATGTCCAGCAGCAGGCCTCGCTTTCCAGCCAGGAGGCGGCTATCTCCGCGGCCAGAACCGACATCCTCTCCGATATCGCCGCGGAGAAAACCGCCGAGGCCAATGTCGAACACGCCAAGGCCGATCTGGAACAGAAGAAGCTGGATTGGGATCGCGCCCAGGCCCTTTATTCGGCCGGAATTCTGGCCAAGCAGGATTACGACGCCAAGAAGGCGGCTTACGACACCGACGTCGCTACGGTTTCCCAGGCCGTGGCCCAGGTCAATCAGGCCAAGGCCAACACCGACTCCCTGCGCGGCCACCTGCAGATGCAGGTAGCCACCCTGCGCGTCAACCAGAATGCGGTCGACCTGACCATGGCTGTGGCGCCGTTTGACGGAATCGTGACCAATGAGCCGGTCCGCGAGGGCGAAACCGTCGTCCAAGGCATCCAGAACACCGAGGGTTCCACTTTCATGACCTTGGCGGACATGAGCGTCGTCACCGCCGAGGTCAAGGTGGACGAGACGGACATCGTCAACATCCAGCTCGGCCAGCCCGCCGACGTCACCGTCGATGCTCTGCCTGGAAAGGTCTTCAAGGGCCACGTTACGCTGGTAGGAGATCAGGCGCTGCTCCGTTCCACAGGCATAGCCACTTCGCAATCCACCACGGGAACCGAGGAGGCCAAGGACTTCAAGGTCGTGGTTACTTTGGACGGTCCCATCGACGAACTGCGCCCTGGCCTTTCCTGCACCACCAAGATCACTACGGCCCACAAGCCGAATGTGCTTTCTCTTCCCATTCAGGCGCTGACCATGCACGATCCGGCGTTAGACGCCGCCAAGAGCAAGGGCGATGTGCAGGCAGCAACTTCGTCCTCGGTTCAGGCGAAATCTAACCCGGTGCAGGGCGTGTTCGTCGTCGATAAAGACAAAAAAGGCAGACTTCGGGCCAAGTTCATCCCAGTAACCACCGGCATCACCGGCGCCACCAATATCGAGGTGCTCTCCGGCCTGAACCAGGGGCAGGAAGTGGTCACCGGCCCGTACAAGACGCTGCGCGACCTGAAAGGCGGCTCGCTGTTGAAGCGCGACACCGTCAAAGTAGTGCTTCCATCCGGAGGCAGCAGCTAACAGCAAAGGCAATCCTGCAGCGACGGGCAATGGCGCGGAAGGCGGCAGACCAGCAGACTATCTGCCCGGCGCCAAGCGGGACTGGCAAGGCAACCACCGGAACAAAGGATGAGATTCGGATGGCAATGGACAGCTTGATCATCGATGAAGCGGCGCAATCCGTGGCTCCGCCCTCGAGCGACATCATCGTGGTGGAAAATCTGTGGCGCACGTACGATATGGGCTCCGAGCAACAGGTCCAGGCCCTGCGCGGGGTCTCGCTGCGCATCAAGCGCAACGAGTACGTGGCTATCATGGGCCCCTCCGGCTCGGGAAAGTCCACGCTGATGAATCTGATCGGCTGCCTCGATACTCCGTCCGAGGGAAGGTACTGGCTTAACGGCCAGTTGGTGAGCGAACTGGATGACGACCAGTTGGCGCGCATCCGCAACAAGGAGATCGGGTTTGTCTTTCAGACATTCAACCTGCTGGCCAGGGCCACGAGTTTGCATAACGTGGAGCTGCCGCTGATCTACAACGGAACGCCGGCCGCCGAGCGGATTGCGCGCGCCAAGGAAGCCCTGGCCGATGTGGGCCTGGAATCGCGCATGAACCACAAGCCGAACGAACTCTCCGGCGGACAGCGCCAGCGCGTGGCCGTGGCGCGCGCCCTGGTGAACCATCCCTCGATCATTCTGGCCGATGAGCCGACGGGGAATCTGGACTCGAAGACCGGCAACGAGATCATGGCCCTGTTCGACACGCTGCATTCCAGCGGCAACACGATCGTGCTGGTGACCCACGAGCCGGATATCGCGGAGTATGCGCATCGCGTGGTTCATATCCGCGATGGCCAGATCTTCTCCGACGAGCCTTCGAAGCGCTTCAAGTAACTCGATTCAAAGGATGGGTTTGTGGCGGGTGCCGAGCAACCGGCTGGTGGCTTTCGTGTGCTCATTTTTTACAGCGGTACAGCGCCTGTCCGGCGTCATTTCTCTCGGCTGTAAACTATTGACTTTAATTTAGTTAGGATGAAGCGTACTGGCGTACAGCGACTGTACTTCGGGCTATTTCTTTTCCTAAACGATTGATTCTAATTAGGTTCGATAGGGGTTCACAGTTTCACAGCCGAAAAGATGAAAAGTGGAGGGGGGGGCATTTTCTCCATAAGCATTTCTATTTGAATGGCTTGAAGAGCAGAAGATTCGCCCGAAAGAGCGCAAGAAAAGCGGCTGAACTGCATCCGAGCCGATGGCGGAGAACTTGGGAGAGATTTGGGCGGTTCTTTTCATGGGTTATCAGTCCGGCTGGGGCGCTCTTCCTCTCTATTCCCATTGTGCGCCGGGAGGCGGTTATTCTCTGCGAATGCCATGGACTGCGGACTGAAGGAAGGACGTCAGCATCATCCAAGGCGAGAAAGCAATCCTGGATAGGAGTTATCGGATGGGGCACCCGGTTTTCATCCCCGATGCCGCAAACTCTTCCGTACAGGCGGCTCAAGAAACTCCGCGGCGCGCCTGCGCCCTGGTTGAGGCCGACTGGCCCGAATTCCCCTTGATCGCTTGATCTTGAAACAACCGCAGTCCAGCTCAGGAGAACTGGGCGAGATCCATGCCCAGCTTGTAGGTTTCGCCGTGAGCCTCAAGCTCTTCCCACGTGACCTCGCGATGGCGGAGGCCGGCCATGCGGCCCATCATGCAACTGAGCGCGGTTTCAACGCCGGCGGCAATCTGGTTGTGAGCCGGACCGTTGACAATGCTGTCGATGAAGGTGCGCTCCTTGTCGCGGTCCGCGAAGGCGAGATTGTCCTGGAAATTGCCGCTGGCGGAGAATTTGCCGGTGGCTGTGGAGGCTGGCGCATCCTGCCAGGACCACTTCTGCGATCCGACGATCTCGACCTGACCGGCGTATGGGATGGTGGCCGCGCCTTCGGAACCGAAGAGGCGCAGGCCGGCTTCGAACATGCCATAGTCGCCGAACTGCGTGGAGACGAATGAGACGCGAACGTCGTTGGGATAAAGGAAGTCGACCTGGCAGTTGTCCCAGCAGTCGCCGGCGTGGGTGAGGATGTTGCGGCCTCCGGTGGCGATTGCCTTGAGCGGGCGCGCACCCAGAATCCAGTTGCAGAGATCGACGATGTGGATGTTTTGCTCGACGAGGATGTCTCCGGAGATAGCGCGGTCCCAGAGCCAATTGCGGAGGCGATATTCGTCGTGAGCCGCGCCGGGAAAGACTTTTTCTTTTGAGGCGGGGGCGTAGTACCAGGCGCTGACGGAGGCGATTTTGCCGAGGGCTCCGGCCTTGATCTTTTCTGCGATGGCGGCGATGGGCGGCGCGTTGCGGCATTGGAAGCCCACGTCTACGCTCTGCGCGGGACGCACGCGTTTGGCGATTGCGAGGGCCTGTTTGGCCTGCTTGATGTCGATGCCCACCGGCTTTTCGCAATAGACATGCTTGCCGGCGGCGACGGCGGCCTCGAGATGTTCGACGTGAAAGAAGGGCGGAGTGGAGATCTGGATCAAGTCGACCTCGGGCGACGCGGCGAGCTGCTCAAAGGTGTGCGGACCGCGGAAGAGGAGTTTGCTGTCGATCGCGGCGCGGCCAAGACTGGCGTTGATTCGATCGAAGTGCGTGTGGCCGGCTTCGAGCTGGGAGGGAAATAGATCGGCGAGCGCCACTACTTGCGCAATGGTGTTCTGCGAAAACGAAGTTGCGACGTGGGTGCCGCGGCCTCCGCAGCCAATCAGCGCTAGGCGCACGGCGGAGTTGGCCTGGTAGCCGAATGCAGCTTTGGGCTTGAGCAGGAGTAGCCCGGATGCGATTGCGGCGGTGGTCTGAATGAATTCTCTGCGTTGCATGGCGTGCCTTTCGTGGTGAGGAAAGTTTACCCCGTAGCACCCATCTAAATCCTGTGCCAGAACCAGAGGCTCTCGAGACACACGGGAGCTCCGTTGCTCAATGGAAGTTATTTGTCTCGATGGGGCGTCACAGCCGCGGTTTCAGAACGCGGCGAAGATTTCGCTTCCCGTGCACAATCGCGACAACCTGAAGCGGAGTTGTCTCTGGCCGGTAGACAATCGCGTAGTTTCGATACCGGGTCAGCGTCCAAAAGCGAAGGGAGCGGGATGTCACGCTTGGCCGGACGTGGCCGCGCAGAGGTGCCTCGGCGATAAACGCGCACGCAGCGTAGATCGCCTGTTCAACGCGGTCAGCGGCTCGTTGGTTGTCAACGGCGATGGAGGACCAAATGCTGAAGATATCTGCTTTGGCTAGAGGAGTGAAGACATAGAAGCTCACTGCCGGGTGGAACGCCAATCGACTTTCATCGCCTGAATTTCAAGGCGGACCTGCGCGCCATCGATCAGTTCGCCGCGCTCAGCCTGCAGATAGCCTTCCTCGATATGCGCCGAAAGCGCCCGCCGTTCTTCATCGGTCCAGCTTTCCTCGGCATCCTGAGCCTCGAGGGCGCGGCGCAACACATCCTCGGCGTTCGCATAATCGCCGCTCGACAAGCGTCTATTGATGAGCGTTTCAATATCGGGGGGCACGGTCAGTTGCATGGCCGGTTCTCCGTTCTCGCTTCCATTCTTATCGTAATCCTTTTTCCGCGCCCCCGGAACCTGCGCCGCCTGCCGCGCCGATTGCCATCCTGAAGCAGGCAATTGCTAGCTCAGGCAAGGACGTCACGAAGAATCTTTTCGAGGTAGATTTTCTCGTTGCGCACATCCTCGATCTGCTGGGGACCCGAGGTTTCGCGCTCGATGGTGATGGCGCCCGTGTAACCGATGCTGTGCAATTTGGAGAATACTTTCCTGAAGTCGACGAGGCCGGAGCCGATGAGCGCCTCCTGGCCTAACTGGCTGGGGTCGGTGGGCCAGCGGCCGTCCTTGGCATGAACGCTGCGGATGTGGGGTCCAAGAATGTCGACAGCATCGACCGGGTTGGACTTGCCGTAGAGAATCAGGTTGGCTGTGTCGAGGCCGACGGCGAGGTTGGGCATGGCTGCGTCGCGCAGCATTCGCGACATGGTGGTGGGCGTCTCCTGCCCGGTCTCCATGAGGAAGTGCTGGCCGTTATCCAGGCAGTGCTGGGCGACAGCGCGGATGGCTTCGACGGCGCCGGGATATTTGGGGTCGGCGGGATCTTCAGGGATGAAGCCGCAATGGGTTTGTACCTGGGGGATGCCCAGCAGTTTGGCAAAGTCCGAGGCCTGGCGGAGGGCATCGGTGCGAGCGGCGCGCGTGGCTTGCGGCACGAGGCCGATGGTGGAGGGGCCGCGCAGGAAGTCCCAGATGAGGGGCCCGGGACCGACCACCTCGACGGTAGTTGCGATCAGTTCATATTTGTCAAGCAGGTCGCGAAACTGCGCGGCCAATTGTGGCGTGAATTGGCCGATGTAATCGTCAAGCGAAAGAAAACAGTTGGAGAAACCGAGATCGTGCACGCGCTTGAGGCGCTCTTCGGGCGCGCCGAAGGGCGAAATAATGAGTCCCAGCGCCATGGGCTGGAGCGGTTTGGTTGCGGCCTGGACCCGCGCCGCGGGCAGCGCCTGCGCAACAACGGCTGCCGATGCGGCCGCGATAAACTCCCTGCGTTCCATAGATGAGCCTCACCAGCATTCTCCGATTCCGGTGCGGTTTTGGCAACCTGACGTGGGTTCTTCGAGTAACCCGATGAATCCAGACACTTCTCCGGGCTCGGGTTGAGGAAGAGAAATCGGGCGCGACGAATATTCACAGGGAGCGCCTTGACACTTGAGGAAAAGAGGGTCAATATCCTCGCAGATACATCGGGAATAGACGCGGGCGGCCGGGTTCGCCGCTAAAGCGGTTGTGAGTGATCACCTGGCCTACCTTGCTTTCCCCGGATGACAAACACTTTTTTGCACCAATCGATCGCTCCGGCGACGCCAAGCTATCTCTGTGCCGTGTGGCACCGAGCTTATTGATCGAGCTGGCTGGATAAGCAATCCGTCGACCGAATCGGATGCGCGGCAATGGCATCCAAGATTCTGTCGATTGCGGCTTCAACCATCCAATGAGCCGGGGCGTTCTCGGGCGACACTTCAAATTGCGCATTGGCAGCCGATGCCGCGCTTTTCGTCGAGCGGCATGCGGCTCGACTGGATTCCGTTAACAGACCCCTTCGGTCTTTTAGAGATGAGATTTAAGCCATGGTCGTGAAAACTCAATACGAAGGACATCGGGTTTCAGGACTTTACGTGGGCGTTAATAACGTTAGGCGCTATTTTTCAAAACGCACTCTGGAAATCGAACTGCAACTGGATCATCTGCGGATTGAGTGCGGACTGACGCCTCGCTTCTGGGAGGGGCAGCCGGAGATTCACGATCCGCGGCTGTGCGACTGGCTGGAGTCGAAGCAACTGCACGACAGGCCATGCCGGACTCCGGTCCCGCTGGCGATGATTCCCGAGGGCAAGAACTGCTTCAGGCTGGCATCCATCTCCCGGAATGGGGCCGGGAAGTTGAGGCAGTCGCAGGATCCAGCCACTCAAGAAGATGCTGCATAACACCTGCGCAACAACGTTTCGCGGTGAGTTGAAAAGAGCGCGGAGCGCCACTACCGGTGGACAGACACATTAGATGGGATAGAGGAGGCTCCGATGAAGATGGCCGATTCGAAGAAGTCCGTAAAGTACCGCGCCGCCGAAGCTCTGAAGACAGCGCTTCATCAGGTGTCTCAGATCAAGCTCAAGAGCATAGAGTTTGACTCGCCGAGACCCGATCTTAAAGTCGATATTCTGGCATACGTGGACGTGCACGGCAAGAACCATACGCTTGTGTGCAAAGTGGGGTCCAGCAGCCAGCCCGAACATGTCCGCGTGGCCCTCAAAGAACTTCAGGCATTAGAGTTTTCAGAAGAAGCGACGCCGGTGGTGATTGCGCCTTATTTTTCAGAGGAGAGCGAGGCTTTGTGCAGGGAGAGCAAAGCCGGCTTTCTGGACCTGGAAGGGAATGCGCAGCTTGAGCTGGGCGAAGTGTTCATCAGGAAACGTTGCCTTGCGCCGGAGAGGAGCCGTTCGGTTTCCTCTGAAACGGGGCGGGATGGAGAAGAGCAACTTGCCGCGAGCCGATTTGGTCCGAACCAGGTTGCCGCGCCGCCTAGAGCTCAAGAATTACGGGCATGATCATGGGGCGGCGGCCGGTTGTCTTCTGGATCAGGCGCTTCAGCTCGGCGCGGACCTTCTCTTTGACCATGCCGTAGTCGGCTTTCTGTTCGGTGCTTAGGCCATCGAGGGTCTTGAGCATCAACTCGCGGGCCTGGTCTGTAATGTCCGCCCCGCCGAAGCCGCGCATCACTACTTCGGGCTGCTGCTCCACTTTGCCGGTGCGCTTGTTGATGGCCACAACGGCGAGCACGATTCCGTCTTCAGACAGAATGCGGCGGTCGCGAATGACCAGGTCTTCGACCACATCGATGGAGGAGCCGGAGTCGATGAGGATGCGGCCCGCGGTGACCTTGTCTTTCTTGCGCGCGTCGTTCTTGTCGAGTTCGAGCACGTCTCCGTCTTCGATCACGATTGCGTGCTCGACAGCGCCGGTTTCCATGGCAACCTGCGCGTGCTTGCGCAGGTTGCGGTAGTCGCCGTGCACGGGGATGAAGAATTTGGGACGCACCAGGTTGATGAGCAGGCGCATCTCTTCCTGGCAACCGTGGCCGCTGACGTGGATGAGGCCGCTGGCTCCGTCGTCGAAGATGACGTTGGCATCGCGGCGGCAAAGGTGGTCGATGACGCGGAAGATGCTTTTCTCGTTGCCGGGGATGATTCTGGAACTGAGCACCACGGTGTCGCCGGGGTCGATTTTGGCGTGCTTGTGGTTATCGACAGCGGCGCGGCTGAGCGCGCTCATGGGCTCTCCCTGGGTGCCGCTGATGAGAATCATCAACTGCTCCGGCGCGTAGTCGCGCATCTGTCCGGGCTGGATGACAAGGCCCGGCGGGATGTCGATGTAGCCAAGGTCCTGCGCAATCTCCGAGCTTTCCATCATGGAACGGCCGACAATGGCGACCTTGCGGCCGTGCGCGCGCGCCAATTCCAACGCAATCCGTATGCGGTAGATGGAGGACGAGAAGCAGGTGAAGAAGAGCTTCTTTTTGGTCCGCGAGAAGATTTCGTCGAGGCGAGGAATGACGGCGCGCTCGCTGGGCGTGTAGCCGGTGCGCTCGACGTTGGTCGAATCTTGCAAGAGCGCGAGCACGCCGCGCTTGCCGTATTCGGCAAAGGTGTGCAGGTCAAAGGCTTTGTCGTCGAGCGGCGACAGGTCGATTTTGAAGTCGCCGGTGTGGATGACGACGCCCACGGGAGTTTCGACGGCCAGCGCGACGCAATCGACCAGGGAGTGGGTGACGCGGATGGGCTCGATGGTGAACGGCCCGATGGTGAATTTTTCCTTGGGAGCAATTTCGATGAGCTCGATCTCGTCGAGCAGCTCGTGCTCTTCAAGCTTGCCTTCAACATAGGCCAGCGTGAACTCGGTAGCGTAAACGGGAACCTTGAGCTCGTTCAGAATCCAGGGCAGTCCGCCGATGTGGTCCTCGTGGCCATGGGTGAGGACGATGGCGCGGACATGCTGCTTGTTTTCGATGAGGTAAGTGATATCGGGAACGACGATATCCACGCCGAGCAACTCCGACTCCGGAAACATGAGCCCGGCGTCGATCACGATAATGTCGTCTTCCCAGCGCAGGGCAAGGCAGTTCATGCCGAACTCGCCCAGCCCGCCCAAGGGAATGATCTTCAGTTTTTTAGTTTGCATCTGTCTTATTGATGCTAACACCAGACGCGATGGATAGACGATTTCGCCAGGACGGTTCGAGACTGTCTTTTCATTCCGTTGTATCGAACGGCATAGCAATTCGCCGGGGTATGTGAGGAGAATGAAGTGTTTCAAAAAAGATCGCCGATCCAGCATGATCCGGATAGCTCATCGACTGGATGGCGAACATGGGAGACTGACACATGACTGAAACTCATATAAAGGTTGTGGCCTTCAATGGCAGTGCCCGCAAGGGCGGCAATACGGCAATTTTGCTCAAATACGTTCTGAAGGAACTGGAAAACGAAGGCATTGAAACGGAACTTATCGAGATGAGCGGGGCGAAGATTCACGGCTGCCTGGCGTGCCGCGAATGCTCGAAGCGAAAGGATCGCCGCTGCGCGCAGAGCGGCGACATGGGCAACGCGTATATCGAAAAGATGGAGCAGGCCGACGGCATCCTGCTGGGCTCGCCGACTTATGTTGCCGATGTATCGCCGGAGATCAAGGCGCTGATGGACCGCGCCTGCCTGGTGTCGAAGGCCAATGGAGGGATGTTCCGCCACAAGGTGGGGGCCGCAGTGGTTGCAGTGCGGCGCGCCGGGGGTATTCACACCTTCGATACGCTGAATCACTTTTTCCTGATCAGCGAGATGATCGTGCCCGGGTCGTCGTATTGGAACATCGGCTATGGCCGCGAAATCGGCGATGTGGAGAAGGACGAGGAGGGCATCGGAACTATGAAGATTTTGGGACAGAACATGGCTTGGCTGCTGAAGAAGGTTAGAGCCTAGAAGGGTTTCTGCTCACAGCTCTTGCGCGCTTGGGAGCGGTGAGCAAAACAGGGCATCCAGCGCGCGAGCGTCCTGCGAGACTATCCTGAATGCAGGAGCTGCCGCTCGGGGCGGCTGTTCCCGCCAGGATGGCCAAGGCGGACGTCGAGGACCATTCCTGCTTTGCCTCAGAGCGCCGCCGGTGCGCGCCGCTGAGGGTTTTCCGCCCAACTGGCAGGAGCTTGTCTGTGATCTTGTGCGGCAGCTTGCAGATAAAGCGCCATGTATTGAAACAGGAGAAGCAAATGGGAACAACCGAATCCAACAATTCAATTAAAGACGATGTTCTGCACCTCGGCACCGAAACCAAGCTCACCGCTGAACAGATCGCGAAGGCGCAGGCACACCACGACCGTCACCATCACGGGGATCAGCCGCAACAGGCTGCGGCAAAGACCGCGCCCGGCAAGAAGAACAAGTAGCGCGGTTCAGACGAGCGAGAGCCTGGGGTGGGCGCGGTCCCAGTTGAGGCTTGTTCGGTTCTATCTTTTCGCCGGAAAGTAGGTGGAAGGATCTTTCAGGATGAGTTGTGCTCGATGGGACATTTGCTTTGCAGTTCTCAACAAAGCCCGGCCCGTCAAGACAGCATCATATTCAATAGAGTCTCAGAGGTATTGCTGCGCCATGCGCTGCCAGGTGGGCCAGTCGTGGGCGTTGTGCGTATCCCAGACGTAAAGCTGGTGCGGGATTCCTTTTTCGCTGAGGATGCGGTCGAGGTTCTGGTTCTGGCCAAGGCACTGGTCGTCCCAGCCGGTGGCCAGCACGTACGTGTTTCGGCGGTAGTGGTCAAAGAACCAGGGGTCGCTCAAATTGGGCAGGTAGTGCGTGGGTAGATTGAAGTAGCAGTCCTGGTCGTAGTAGCCTTCGAGAAAACTCGACAGGTCGAAGGCGCCGGACATGGACAACATGCCAGTGAAAATGTCGGGATGGCGCAGGGCGATGTTGGCCGCGTGATAGCCGCCGAAGCTGCATCCCAAAGCGACCAGATGCGGGTCGCTGTTTCTGGCGCGGATGAAGGGGACGACCTCGGTGAGCAGATAAGATTCGTACTGTAGGTGGCGTGCGATGCGCAAGCGCGGAGGCACATTGCGGTTGTACCAGCTTTCCATGTCCACCGAGTCTACACAGAAGACCTGCAACTGGCCGGCGTCGATTCTGCCAGCGAGAGTCGCGATCATGCCACGGTCTTCAAAGTCGTAAAAACGGCCGCCGGAGGTGGGAAAGACTACGACGGGCAAGCCGGCGTGGCCGAAGACGAGCAACTCCATCGCACGGCCGAGCGGGCTGGAGTGCCGATTGCGATACTCGCGATTCACTGGTTGCTTACTCCGCGTTCTGAGACGGCCGATTGGAGAACCGCCGATTTCTTGCTACTGTAACAGCCTGGCTTGCTGCTTTATTTTGGGCGCCTCCCCCAGGGCAGTGAATGAGCAGCGATAAATGGCTACCGATAAAGGAAGACAAGGATTGAATCTCGAAGCGCAGGCTGCAGCGGCTCAACCGGAGATGGCCGAGACCCTGGGGCTGTCGGCGGCGGGGGAAGGCGCGGCCCGCCTCCATCCGCGGCTGCGGCTTCATCGGGCGTTCAAGAGCCGGTTTCTGCCCGATGAGCGGGACGTGATTGTCTACTTGCCGCCTGGATATGACGCGCATCCTGAACGGACGTACCCGGTGCTCTACCTGCAGGATGGGCAGAATCTCTTCGACGGACGGACGTCGTATATTCCAGGGCGGACGTGGATGGTGCGCGAGCATGCGGACGAGGCCATCAAAACAGGAACGGCAGGCGAGGTGGAATCGCTGGTGATTGTGGGCGTTTACAACACCGGCGACCGGCGGCTGGCCGAGTATACGCACGAACGCGACTGGCAGTTGGGCGGCGGCGAGGCCGGAGCGTATGGACGGCTGATGACCGAGGAACTGATGCCGTGGATCGCCGGGTTGTACCGGGTGCGGACGGAACGGGAACAGACGGGCGTGGGCGGGTCGTCGCTGGGGGGCCTGGTTTCGCTCTATTTAGGCCTGCGTTACGCCGAGTACTTCGGCAAGCTGGCCGTGCTTTCGCCCAGCGTGTGGTGGAACCACAAGAGCATTTTGGGCTACCTGAATGAGTGTGCACCGCAGATCTGGGAGCGGCCACAGCTGTGGCTGGATGTGGGCGACCAAGAGGGGCTGCGGACCCTGGAAAACGCCGAACAGTTGAACCGGCGACTCATGGCTAACGGATGGAAGGCTGGGGAAACGCTTCATTTTGAGCGCGTGGAGGGCGGTACCCACGACGAGGCCAGTTGGGCTCGGCGGGTTAGGCCGATGCTGCGGTTTTTGTTTCCGGCGGGGTAGAAACTCCGACGATCAATAAGGGGCGACGCATATCAAATTCCCGGCGATTTGAGCAGATAGGGGTGGTCCCATGCGGCTTTCAGTCGTTTTCCCTTGATTCCGCGTTTTAGCGATTGTTCGGAATGGCCGCGATCTCGTTGGACTTTTCATCGACCTTGTGCTGTCCAAGCACCGGGCCGTTGCCCTCGGCCCAGGCCGAAACCATGTGGACCAGCTTCTTCTTGCCCCTTGCATATAGCAAGCTATGGGCATTTATGGGCGTCGGCCCTGCTCTCTGCCCCATAAAACAGTCCATGAGTCCATGGCGAGGGAAAAGCGAAACTGTGCTACACTGTTCTTGCGCTCAGTGATTTGGCCGTGAGCGGTAGCCTGCCCGATACAAAGGCAGCTTGCCTTTTACAGATATTTCCCCAAGCCCCTACAGCGTAGCCATTTCCCGTCCGGCGACTTTGCCCTTGGACCTTCAAGTAGGTCCGGCAAGCCTTGAAGCGCAGCCTCCTTTAATGGAATGGGCGCGCTCGAAGCCGGGAGTGACAGGGATAGTGGTGCCAGACCGGCAATGAGCCGTCTGGCGTACAAGTAGCGTGTGGCAGCTCCGGGCCAGGGCATTCTCCCCTTTTGAGTGCAAGCTGGTCAGTCATTTGGAACGACTTTCGGTTCTCCCTTACGCATATCGATAAGCAGGCTTGCGTCTGTGTGTGACGTGTGCCTCCATGTCCGGCTCCGCCGGCAGGTTGCGAGGAAAAGCGACTCCCGGAGCCCAGGAAAGATCTATTTTGACAACCCAGTTTTCGCAGTTCAATTTGTCCGCTCCTCTTATGGCGCGGCTCAACGCCAACAAGTTTGAAACCCCCACCCCGGTTCAGGCCGGCTGCATTCCTCCGGCCCTTGAAGGCCGCGACGTGCTCGCGACCGCGCAGACCGGAACCGGCAAGACGCTCGGCTTCCTCATTCCCATTGTGGAAATGCTGCAAACCTCGTCGGCTCGCGGACCCGCGGCCCATGCCCTCATCCTGCTGCCCACGCGCGAGCTGGCCATGCAGGTCGAGCAGGCTTTTCTCGCCATCCGCTCCAGCTCCGAACAGACCGTCGCCCTGGTGGTTGGCGGGATGCAAGAGCGTGCACAGCTCGATGCGATTCGCCGCGGCGCCAAGTTGATTGTCGCCACGCCCGGGCGGCTCGAGGATTATCTCAAGCGCAAACTCGTCCGGCTCGACCAGGTAAAGATCCTGGTGCTCGACGAAGTGGATCGCATGCTCGATATGGGCTTTCAGCCTGCCATCGCGCGCATTGCGGCCACGCTGCCCAAAGTCCGGCAGACGCTTTGCTACTCGGCCACGCTTGAGGGCGCGGTGAAGGAAGTAGCGCACAAATATCTCAACAATCCCACCCGCATCGAGATCGGCTCGGTGCTCAAGCCCGCTGAGAATGTCGAGCTGCGTACTTTTGAGGTCGCACCCGACAAGAAGCAGGAACTGCTCGAGCATCTGCTGGGCGCGGAGAAGGGCAGCTTCCTGGTCTTCGTTCGCACCAAGCACGGCGCCGACCGCGTTGCGCGCCGCCTCAGCCGCTCCGGCTGGTCGGCAACCCAGATTCACGGCGATCGTTCGCAGGCGCAGCGGAACGCCGCGTTGCGCAGCTTCTCCGAAGGCCATCACCGCGTGCTGGTTGCCACCGACGTTGCTGCTCGCGGCATCGATGTGGCTAACGTCGCGCATGTCATCAACTTCGACCTGCCCAAGGTGGCCGAGGACTTCGTCCACCGCGTCGGCCGCACCGGCCGCGCCTCGGCTCACGGCGTCGCTTCCACCTTTGCCGTTCCCGCCGAGCGCGGTGAATTGCGCAAGATCGAGAAGACGCTGTCGATCCAGATGAAGCACTACCGGGTCAGCTCGATCGCCCAACACGCGGCGTAAGAGCAGCTCTCAGCTATCAGCTTTCAGTTTTTTGCATCGTGACAATGACAGTGCCCCACATTCGGCGAGATGAACCTGCCGAAGGTGGGGCATCGAATTTTCAGGCTTGGCCTTCCAGGTGCAGCCGGAAGAAGGCTACGATGCGGCGGCGGGCACGATCTTTCTCCCACGCCGGAGGGCGGTCTCGCTGCCGACAGCCGATTCTACTCCCCGAACGTTTACGCCGTCATTAATTGGGCGCGATGCGAGTTCTCAGGAGTCTGCTCGCTGCTAATTTTCCTCTGGACTTGCGCAGCGCGATTCGGTTGCGGATTCAGCCCATCCCGTTAAAGGCTACCCCTCTGTTCTTCAAATGGCCTCAGCGGAGGCAAGGTGGACAACCGGCGTTGCGAGGCACTCAACGCTTCGGCTCTTGCAGAGGCGATTCCGTGCAACTCGGCGATCCTTCTCAGTTCCTCGATGCCCAGTTTGAGCCACTCGTCCTGATGCCGGCAACTGAGGACGAAGGCCAGAATCACGTCTTCTCTTGCGCGCTTCGCGCGCTCGATCAGATCGGCTTCGCGGGCCGCTTCCAGCGCGCGCTTTTCTTTGATGCCCTCCTCGCGAGGGATCGAGCAAACTCGATTGTGTCCACTCCACTCTCTTCCGTCATACCGAAAGCAGAGGCCCCCGGCGTCGAACGATTTTGGGCGGACAGCTTCCACGGCCGATACCCTCTCGATCCTGGCTGCAAAAGGATCTCTTGAGTCAGGCCTGGATATGACCACGCGATCACCAACTTTGACATTTAATTCGTGCGAATGCATTTGAACTCCTTCAGCAGGCGACTTGGCCGGCGTAGATTTCGAGGGCGCGAAGACTGGAAATGACAAGAGTTGACCCTCGCTGCACGACAAGCTCGTGGTTCTTGAAGTCTTTAAGATTGCGGGTGACGGTTTCTCGCGAGAGGCCGATGTACTCGCCGATTTCCTCGTGAGTGAGCGAGCAGTGGATGCGCGCGCCGAGTCCGGTCCGCTGGCCTTCAGTGGACCAAAGCAGCAGCAGCCTTGCCAGCTTTATAGAGGCGGTGAGGGAGAGGCCAAGGAGGCGTAGTTGTTCGCAGCCTCTCTTGTACTCGAGGCACAAGAGGCGCGCCGAGTTTTCCCAGGCAACTGGGTGACACAACAGGAAGTCGAAAAAGATTTTCCGCGGGAGCCCAATGATTCTGCAAGGGAACTGCGAAACAGCCGTGATCTCGTAGGGACAGCCGGTAACGACGGCAGCGAGCCCGAGGATCTCTCCGGGCATGGCGATTCCGAGCATGAGCCGCTTGCCTTCGCTGGAGTTCATGGTGAGCTTGACTCTGCCCTCCAGCAGGAAGAAGACGCTCAAAGGTTGCTGCTCCTCGGTGAAGAGCACCTTATTTCCCTGGCAGCAAAACGGGGTTGCGAGCGATTCGAATTCGCTCATCGCCTTGGGTGAAAGAGATTTGAAGAACTCGCCCGATCTCCACTCCGCGCCGGGATCGTTCCATCTGAGTGCGGAGTGTGGGAGGATGGGTGTCGCAGTCAAGCCTGGTGCTGAGTTGCCGGCGGTTCGCTGACAGGGGAGATCCGCACCGAAGCTTGGGGCTTGAGCGTCGTTGCTAGCCCGCTCGCCGAGATATTCCATGACCGCCTTCTTCCTTGAACTTGCGGGATGTTCGATGCGGCCCGTCAGGTCGCGCTGGAAAACTGGAGCGCCGGCGCCGTCCGCATTCTCGCCTTGTTCGCCAATAGATTTTCCATGCCGGCGAGCAAAATGCCTGGATCGGCCCCCAGGGTCGCATCCACGAAGGAGTCGTTATGGTCCGACAAGCCGGCCATGCTGACCACGGGCACATTGGAGCCCGTTGCTCGAATGAGGAAGGTGAGCCGCTCCCTGGCTTCCGCGGGAATGGTGTGCCCGAGGAGCACGAGATCGAAATCGCCAGCTTTGAAGTGACTGATTGCCTCTTTGATGGAGTTCGCCGGGATGAAGAAGTAACCTGCGGATCTCCAGGCTGAGTCTTGAGGTCCCGGAACGAGGGAGTCAAGGCAAACGGCAAGTACTACGGTAGTTGGCATACGCACCTCAGGGTCCGCAATAGCGGTACGGCCGCTTGCGGATCTTTTGAAATCAAGTTGTTTTTTGTGGTATTAATCACGCATCTGAACCCAATATGAGATTGTGGTCATACTCGTTTTCCCTCGCGTTCAATTCGATCGTTAATCAGGGGAAAAACTAAGGTTCGAAGACATGCAGGTGCAACAAACACTTAGCCGCCGGCTCCCACAATGTGCTTGTGGGAAATCTCCGGTCAGCTCCCTCTTGAATTGGTTTCCAGCAAGGTACAAGAATGTGCTTCAGCCAAGAGATCTGAGGTTGCCGGCATCTCCCGCCTGGAGCTCTCAAAACATCAAAGCACCGATGATGAGATAATACTGTTCAATTTTGACCAAATATTCACCGCGCCAACCATCGTTTATGGCAGACAAGTGGAATAAAAGTTAACTCGTGAGAAAACTTTCAGTGACCACATCCATGAACTCGAAGGCAAAACGCAGAACTTGAGCCAATAACACGCAGAATATAAGCGTATGGCCTGTGCACATCCTGAAATGCAATCCAACCCGCCTTTATCTGAAGGTTGCGGTTCAGGCTGCATTGCGCATTCCGGTGTCTGCCACTGGCCCGCCACTCACGCGGCCTGACTCCATTGGGAGCTTCTTCTTCGCCGGGGCGCTGAAGTGCCTCAGTCAAGAACAGAGCGGTCGAAGCGGGTCTCTTCGGCAGGCGCGTTCCTGCGCCGGCTCGCGTAGAGAAACCATGCAAGCCATGCGGGCGCGGTCCACAGATAAGAGGCCGAGGTAAGCGGGACTTCCGCGCAGGTTTCGGTGAGAGCAATTGCGGAGATCAGCATCAGGGGGAGCAGGGAACGCTGCGCATTCGCTGCCAAATAGACGCCGGCCAGCACGGCGGGCATCAATACCGCTTCGTCGTAGAAGAACGCGTAGGGCGCACAGAGTGACGAGACTAACATTACCAGCAGTCCCTGTTGCATCCAATCCCAGCCGGCGCGCCGCGTCAGAAAGTACCAGATGGCCCAAACGCAGCTTGCGGCAGCAGGAAGAAATTGCAGCCAAACGGCGTTGGGAGCGACCTGGAAGCGAAGGAACGAACTCAGCGTGGGGACAAAAAGATGAAGAATGTTGTTGGAGTGCGACAGCAGCTCATACTCTGACCACGCATGGCGATCGAGGCCGAGCGTCAGGGCGCAACTGGCGGCGAACGCGGCGCCAAATCCAAGCAGGACTCGATACGCCCTGCGGTTGGCTATCCAGAGCAGCAGCACCACCGCGAAGGGCAGAAACAAGTGCGGCTTCAGGACGCAAGGCAGAAGAGCCACGCCGGCAAGCAATGGCCTGGACCGGTGCCAGTAAAGAAACAGCACGATTGCGAGCAAGAGAAAAAGGCTTATCTGGGCAGCCAGCAGACATGCCACCGCCGGAGCAAAAGCCATACCAATCCAGTGATAGCCGGTAGGCGGACTGCCGTGCAGGCGCCAGATAAGCGAAATCGACGCTACAAGACAGGCAAGTATGAGGAACAACCAAAGGATGAGGCCGGCCTTTACGCCCAGGAATCCGAGCGGTAGCACAAGCAGCAGGACGATCGGCGGGCTGAGCGTGACCTTGGGTTCGCGATCGTCGAGTCCCACTGCGCGCTCAACTTGAAATATTGCCGCCAGGTCGTAGGGGTTGGCGCCGTGAACCAGTTGCTGCCCGGCCGCCCAGTACTCGATATAGTCGCGTTCGGTGGCGTTCTTTTCCGTCAGGCCGAAGGCATAAAGGCCGAGTACAAAGCAGAAACCGGCAGCAACGATCGCAGCCGCTGCGATGATGCGTCCGGGGCTGGTTTTCATTGGCTCGCTCCAAACCCGCGGGCCAAAGCGCCACGCAGGAATTTCTATTCTGCCTCGCGGCTCGGGACGAATATAGCATAGAGCCGGGCGTTGCCGGGCAGGCCAAGATCGCGCGCCAGGCTTATCGGGATTTCGGAAAGGGCAGCGGGCACCCGGCGGGGCTGAACTTCGGGGACTGCTTCAGCTATGCCCTGGCGCGGGACAAGCGGGAGCCGATGCTGTGGAAGGGCGACCACTTCGGGCATACGGGTATTCGGCCGGCATAAAGCGGCCTTCTCTTTAGTTTGGCCAATAGCCGACCGCCACCGGACAAACTCTACCTGCATCCACTAATCTAAAGAGTTCCAGGAGTTCCCATGACCATCATCCGCCAGGAAGACTTTATCGCCAGCGTTGCGGGGGCGTTGCAGTACATCAGCTACTACCACCCGGTGGATTACATCACGAGCCTCGCCAAGGCCTATGAGAAGGAAGAGTCTGCGGCGGCCAAAGATGCGATTGCGCAGATTCTGATCAATAGCCGGATGTGCGCCGAGGGGCACAGGCCCATCTGCCAGGACACGGGCATCGTGACGGCGTTTCTCAAGGTCGGCATGGACGTGCGGTTCGAGTCTGCTCCGGGCGAAGAGGCGAAGGACGTTCAGCAGATGGTCGACGAGGGCGTGCGGAGGGCTTATCTCGATCCGGACAACAAGCTGCGGGCTTCGATATTGGCTGACCCGGCGGGGGCGCGCAAAAACACCAAAGACAATACGCCGGCCTGCGTCACGGTCGAGCTGGTGAAGGGCGACAAGGTCGATATCACTGTCGCGGCCAAGGGCGGAGGGTCAGAGGCGAAGTCGAAGTTCGCGATGCTGAATCCGTCGGACTCGGTTGTGGAGTGGGTGCTGAAGACGGTGCCGACCATGGGCGCGGGATGGTGTCCGCCGGGGATGCTGGGGATCGGGATTGGTGGCACGTCGGAGAAGGCGATGCTGCTGGCAAAGCAGTCGCTGATGGACCCGATCGATATTCAGGAACTGATTGCGCGCGGCCCGGTCACTACCGCCGAGAAGCTGCGTGTCGAGCTCTACGACAAGGTGAACCGGCTGGGGATCGGCGCGCAGGGTCTTGGCGGGCTGACGACGGTGCTGGATGTGAAGGTGCTCGACTATCCGACCCACGCCGCGAACCTGCCGGTGGCCATGATTCCCAACTGCGCGGCCACGCGTCATGCGCACATCGTGCTCGATGGCAGCGGGCCGGTCTATCTCGATCCGCCGAATCTGGACGACTGGCCGAAGTTGACGCATGACGTCTCCGGCGCACGCCGCGTCAACCTCGACACGGTGACCCGCGCGGAAGCCGACCAGTGGAAGCCGGGCGAGGTGCTGCTGCTCACCGGCAAGCTGTTGACAGGCCGCGACGCGGCGCACAAGCGCATGACCGACATGCTGAGCCGCGGCGAAAAACTGCCGGTTGATTTCCGCGGACGGTTTATTTATTACGTGGGCCCGGTGGACCCGGTGCGCGAAGAAGTGGTGGGGCCTGCGGGGCCGACGACGGCGACGCGTATGGATAAATTCACGCGCCAGATGCTGGCCGAGACGGGTCTTCTGGGCATGGTGGGCAAAGCCGAGCGCGGCCCGGCGGCGATAGACGCGATCAAGGAGTTTGGCGCGGTGTATCTGATGGCCGTGGGCGGCGCAGCGTATCTGGTGTCCAAGGCCATCGTCGGCTCGCGGCTAGTAGCCTTCGGCGATCTCGGCATGGAAGCCATCTACGAGTTCGACGTCCGCGATATGCCCGTGACCGTAGCCGTCGATTCGAAGGGTACAAGCGTGCACCAGACCGGCCCCGCTGAATGGCAGCGCAGGATTGCTGGCATTCCAATACTGCAGTAAAGCAGGGGTTAAGGATTCGTGATTAGAGCACGAGGGGACAAAGACCGGTGGCGCATCGCTAGTTCTGGCTTGCGGGCGGCTTGACCCCAGCGAAAAGTGCCAGTTCGCGCCACTTCCAGTGGCAGTCGACATCGACGAAGCCGATTTCGCGCAGCCAGGTTAACTGCGTTTCCAGATCGAGCAGCTTATTCGAAGGATCTTCGTCCGCGCAGGAGATGGCTTCAAGGAAACCGGCGTGGAGCAGAGGGCTGCGGGAAGAGACGTGTTCGAGATTGCAGAAGACGCCTTGTGGAGCAAGCAGTTCGAAGATCTCTTTATACAGCGACCGCTTGCGCTCGTGAACCAGATGGTGGATGGCGAAGCTTGAGATCACAGCGTCGAACTGCCCCATCGCAGGCAGCTTCTCATCCAAATCGTGAGCGACGACGGTCACGCTGCTCTGTGCCGCAAACAGCTTCCGCAGCGTCTCCACCATGGTGGGAGAGAAATCGAGCGCGACATAGCTAGCTCCCGGCCACGCCGCCTTCACCAGCGAAAGCAACCTTCCCCCGCCACTGCCAAGGTCCAGAATCCGGCGGGCTTCGGCAGGCACAAACTCTAGCAGCGTGGCTTCGCCCTCGACACGGTGCGGAATCGAGTCCGCGCGGCGGAGATACTCCAAGGCGTGCTCGGTGGAAGGCCAAAGGTTGACTTCAGGCGTGGATGACATTTGAGACCCCATGGCTAGATTCAACACGGCTATGAAGCCTGAGTCCAATAGGAAGTCGTTATGGGTAGGGGTGATTGCCTTTATGCGCGGGCGGGCCAAGGCGCGTAGCAATTTGCAATTCGCCCAATTTTTTTGCGCAGAGCCGCGCTCGCGCTAGGCGTGGTTGATGTAGCCCATGCCGGTGAGCACGCCGCGCATGTAGCCAAAGCTCTCGATGACGCCGGGCATCGGGTCGTCGCCGTGGATCTCGTACTCGAGGTCAACGAAGTTTGGGTACTTGATATCGATGAGCGCCTGGAAGATTTCGCGGATGGGCAGAATGCCTTCGCCGACGGCGACCTGGCTTTCCTTGCTGGTGAAGTTGCCGAGGTCCTTGATGTGCATGTCATAGAGACGCGCGCCGGTGGCGTGGATCGCGTCAACGAGATTCGCATTGGCGCGGGCGGCGTGGCCTACGTCGATGCAGAGGCCGATGCGGGGATCGAGGTTTTCGATGGCTTTGAGCACGTCAAACGGCGACGGAAAGTACTTGTCTTCCGGGCCATGATTGTGGATGGCGATCTTGAAGTCGTATTCCTTGACGAAGCGCTCAATCCGCTGGAGAGACTCAGGGGTGGGATCGCCGGCGACGATGGTGTCGATGCCGGCGCGCTTGCAGTACTCGAACTTGCCGCGAATGTCGGACTCGCCGGAGCTGGGGAAATAAATGGTGCCTGCGGCGTGGAGCTCGATGCCGGCGGCGGCGTAGTCGGCCAGGGCCTGCGCCTCAAGCGTGGGATCCATGGGCAGGTGGTCTTTGGTGTCTTTTACGTTGAGATCGGCGAGCCGGAGATCCTTCAAGTAGCCCAGCATTTGGGCGCGCGTGAAGTTGCGGAAGGTGTAGCTGCAAATGCCCAGCTTGATGGGCAAAGGCTTGCCGGTCTCAGGCAGCGCCTGGGCAAAAGACTGAGTTGCGCCGGAGGCAGCGCAGGCAGTAGCCATGAGCGCGCCGGATTGAATGAAGTTGCGGCGAGAAAGAAACCTTTTCATTGTTTTCCGAAGCGATAGACAATGCCTCCGGTAAAGCCGAGGCTGTTCTGCACGCTCGATCCATAACCAGTGACGAAGTATTCGGGAGCCAGGCGGAAGCCGATGTTGGGAGTCAGGTTGACTTCACCGATGACGCTGGCGCTGCCGGCGAAGGTATTGCCATCAGGGTAGAGGCCAAGTGTTTTGCCGCCAAAACCATTGGTGTCTCCGGAGAAATTGCCGTAGGAGTAGCCTGCGAGCCCGCGAACAGCGATGGAGTACTTGGGCTGGAGGTAGAAGCGGTAAGTGGGGCCGGCCAGGGCATCGTATTGGCTGATTGATGGGCGGGTGATGTTGCTCGGATTGAGGCCGACGTAGGCTGTGCCGTAATAGCCGCGGCCCACGACGTTGATGCCGAGGCGCTCACTGTAATAGCGGGTGATGCCGGTTTCCCAGGCGTAGAAGGTCAGGTTCTGGATGTAGGGACCGGGCCTGAAGCGCAGGTAGCCCATATCGGCAAAGGTGTCATAGCGATGCGAGTAGGCATCGTGAATGGCGGCAGCGCGGCGCTGTTCGCGGCGGGCGCGGATACGAGCCTGCACGCTCAACTGCTGCGCGGTTTCGGCTTCGTGCTGCTGCGGCTGGGCCTGGTCTTGACCAGTTGCCGGGGTTGGAGGATTGCTGCTCGAGCCTTGGGCCAGAACGGCGTGCACGGCTGGGAACAAAAGCGCCAGCATAAGGGCAAGACGGTAAAAAGAACGCATCGGTATCGGGATTCCTCCACGGGAGTACGGAAGCACACCACCGCAGGATGCAGTGCTCCCCCCAATTGGTATTAAAACACCTGGGAGAGGGGTGGGGGGTGGGCCTATGGCGGATTGGACGTTTGAGGAGCTGAATGGTCGCCGGAGAGGGCCAGAATTCCAGCCGTGCGGCTTCGCGGGAAGATGAACGAATTGCCAGAAGCGACAGAGCGGGCGCATGGCCCAGGCTTGAGGGCACCGGCTTGAGGGCACTGGCCTGAGGGCATAGGATTGAGGGCAGTGGAGGCGGTCGAAGGTATGGGTCGAGTCCTGCTTGGAATTATTTTGGGGATCGTTCTGGTTCCCGTCGCCGCGCTGGCGTGGTTCCATTTCGGCCATCCGCCGGTTGCGGTTGCGGATGCGCCGTTTCCTCATGAGCGCCAGATCACGGCAATTGCGCTGCATGCGCGGATTGACAGCGAGATGGTAAAGACTCCGCCGGTTCAAGCCGATGAGAGTGCGTTTGTGGCCGGCGCGGAGATCTACCGGGACCAGTGCGCGGCCTGCCATGGATTCCATGAGAAGCCTTCGCCGTTTGGGGGGCAGATGTACCCCAGGGCTCCGCAGCTCTGGGAGCAGCACAAGAACAGCGACGTGGTGGGCGTGAGCGACGATCCGCCGGGCGAGACGCACTGGAAGGTGGAGAATGGCATCCGGCTGACAGGAATGCCGTCGTTCAAGAAGGTGCTGACGGACACGGAGATGTGGCAGGTGACGCTGCTGCTGGCGAACGCGGACAAGCCGCTGCCTCCGGCGGCGCTGGATATTCTGAACGGGAAGAAGCCGGCGGCGAACGCGGCGGCGGAAGCGAACCAAAAAGGCGGGGCCGCGGCCCTGGCTCCGCTGCCGGGCAAGAAACAGTAACAGTTCCTAAGTTTCCGACCGTGTGATTTCGTGCTTTGAGTTCATTGTTTCCCAGGTCCCAAAATCGGGACCTCCACCCCAAGGACCAAGACCTGTCCTTGGGGGCCCCGGACCTGGGGCACCCCCAGTCGGTACAACAACACGCGGTTAGAGACCCAGGAATCTGACCGCATGATTTCGTGCCTTGAATTTCTGCTATCCCAGGTCCCAAAATCGGGACCTCCACCCCAAGGACCAGGACCTGTCCTTGGGGCCCCGGACCTGGGGCACCCCCAGTTGGTACAACAACACGCGGTCAGAGACCCAGGAATCTGACCGCATGATTTCGTGCCTTGAATTTCTGCTATCCCAGGTCCCAAAATCGGGACCTCCACCCCAAGGACCAGGACCTGTCCTTGGGGGCCCCGGACCTGGGGCACCCACAGTTGGTACAACAACACGCAGTCAGAGACCTGGTGTGGTGAAACGGAAGCTCATGTGGTGGGTCTGGCGGGGATTTTTGAAAAAGGACAGCAGGTTAGCTTCCGCTTCGCGGAAATGGCAAGTTGGCAAGTTGGCGGATTTGTGCGACGGCGAGATGTCCAATGCACGGGTGATTTCCGGGACGATGGGACGCGACCATTCGATTTGTGAAACGAACCTTCAATTCAGGACACTAGTGCATAGTTCTCGGTTCGCGGCCGCCGACGATGTCATGTGAGAATGTTCTAGTCGGAGAGGAAGTAGAACGATGAGCGTTCTTGACGTGTTGCGCAAGGGGTTCGGGTATGTGCTGATGAGTATGGGCGTTTCCAGCCCGGCACAGAAGAAGACTGCGGTCAAGACAACGGTTAACCCATCGGACAAGCCGGTGGTCAAACCCGATCCGGGGGCAACCTCCGGGTCATAGGGCGCGGTTCTCTTTTCAGATCATTCGGAACGCAAGAAAGGCGGATGGCGAGATTCGCCGTTGTCAAGAAAGCCCTCCATTTTGCATGGAGGGCTTTCTTGCGTGGAATGAATTGCGGTGAGCTGGATCAGGCGGCGGCGATGTGCTCAACCAAATTGTCCTGCTCGGCTTTGGATTCGGCGCCGATGGTGAAGGCGTCGAGAACGCCGGAGCCGAGGGCGAAGCGGATGGCCTCGCCGGGGCGGTCGCGCAGGTCACCCTGTCCCAGAACCTTCATGCCGACGATCCCTTTGCCCTGGTCTTTCATTTGTTTGAGGACGGAGATCACGGTGTCGGGGTCGGCGTCCATGTAACGGCCGATGGGGTTGAGGCGGGCGAGGTCGACTTCGACCCAGGGAGAGGCGGCAGCGGCGCGAAGTGCCTGGATGGTGTGGCAGGAGACGCCGTGGGCGCGGATGATGCCCTTCTCCTTGGCTTCAGAGAGCACATCCATGACCGGGCGGTAGCGGGTGGTCCAGTCGGCTTCAGTCACGACATGGATGAGGACGATGTCGATCATGTCGACGCCGAGTTCTTTTCTGTAGCGGTCGAGGTCGGCGCGGACTCCGGCAGCTTTGCGGGTGTCGGTCTTGGTGAGGACGGTGACTTTGTCGCGCGGGAGCTGCTTGAGGGCGGCGGCGACATAGGGGTGGCTGCCGTAGCCGTCGGCGGTATCGAAGAAGCGCAGGCCATTCTCGTGGTAGCCGTTCAGCGCAAGTTTCACGAAGGCATCCATGCCGATGCGGGTCTGGTTAGAGGCGCCGCCCCCCCCGATGGTACCCGTGCCCATGGCCAGGCGGCTGGTGCGGATACCGGTGTGGCCGAGGACGATTTCATCCGAGGCCTTGAACTTGGCGGACAGCGGATCGGCATGAAGCCAGGCGGCGTTGACGGTGACGGCGCGGGAGAGAAACGCGGCTCCCACAGCTTGTGCGGATTTCAAAAGAAATTCTCTACGTTGCATGGCATACTCTCCTGCTCTCTACCATACACAGGGTCTTGGAGGCCGGGGAAGGATTTTTTGGGTTGGTTAGGAAGGAACGCTTCGCGAATTAGCAAGTAGGCCTGCGGCCAGGTAGACCCCGGAGGGTTGCCGGTACAATGGAGAAGGAAGATCGACCCACCTACCCGATGGCGGACGCAGAGCAGAAAGAGCCTCAAAAACTTAGCGCGCAACAGCCGGCCCGGAAGCGGGACGACGATGTCGCCGGCAAGGTCTACGACTCGCGGCTGATGCGGCGGCTCGCCCACTACGTGCGGCCATACTGGTTGCAGGCGACGGTCTCTTCTGTTTCGGTTACGCTGAAATCCTTTTGCGATGTGGCCGGACCCATCATGGTGATGATGGCGATCGACCGCTATATGGCGCCGACTCTGAAGAGCCACAGCGCCGAGAGCGCGCTGGCACATTGGCTGGACACCAACAGCCCGCTGGCGCGGATACTGCCGGCCGATGCCTACCGCGGCATCACGATGCTGGCGGGTTTGTACCTGGCGACGCTGCTGGCGGGGTACGTGTTCGCGTTTGTGCAGACCTACCTGATGCAGTGGATGGGGCAGAAGGTGATGTTCGGCCTGCGCAGCAACATCTTTCGCCACATGCAGCGGATGGATGTGGGGTTCTTCGACGTGAACGCGGTGGGGCGGCTGGTGACGCGGCTGACCTCGGACGTGGACGCGGTCAACGACATGTTCACCGACGGCATTCTGGCCATTGTGAACGACTTTTTCATGCTGACGGTGATGGCGGCCGTGATGCTGAGCATGAACTGGTGGCTGGCACTGCTGGCGTTCGCCGTGTTGCCGTTGATCCTGGTTGTAACGCGACTGTTTCGCGACCATGTTCGGGAGAGCTACAGGCGAGTGCGGGCCGCGATTGCGCGCATCAACAGTTTCACGCAGGAACATATCTCGGGGATGGCGGTGGTGCAGCTCTTCAACCGCGAGGAGCGCGCGTACCAGGATTTCGAAGCGGTCAACCGGCAGCACATGATCGCGTTCAAGGACACGATTTTTGCTTACGCGCTCTACTATCCGGCGGTGGAGCTGCTGTCGTCGGTGGCGATTGCGCTGGTGGTGTGGCGGGGCGGATTCAGCGTGCTGAGGCATGGAGCCGTGACCATCGGCGTGCTGGCGATGTTTATCCAGTACTCGCAGCGGTTCTGGCGGCCGATTCAGGATTTGAGCGACAAGTACAACATTTTGCAGGCGGCGATGGCGGCTTGCGAGCGGATCTTTAAACTGCTCGACACGCAGCCGGAGATTGTGAGCCCCGCGCATCCGGTGGTTGGCGACGGGTCGAATCGGATCGAATTCCGGCACGTGTGGTTTACCTATCAAAAACTGACCGAGGAGCAGAAGGCGGCTGTGGCGGCAGCTGCGCTGGATGCGGCGGCGTTGAACGGGATTGCCGGGATCGAGTGGATTCTGAAAGATGTAAGTTTCACCGTTGAGCCGGGACAGACGGTGGCGATTGTAGGGCACACGGGAGCGGGGAAGACGACGCTGACCAGCCTGATGATGCGCTTCTACGAGGTGACGGCGGGGGAGATTTTGCTGGAGGGCGTGGATTTGCGCGATCAGAATTTGACCGCGCTGCGGCAGCACTTCGCGGTGGTGCTGCAGGATCCGTTTCTGTTTGCCGGGACGATAGCCGACAACATCCGG
The DNA here is from genome assembly GCA_003142935.1 of Acidobacteriaceae bacterium. GTDB lineage: Bacteria > Acidobacteriota > Terriglobia > Terriglobales > Acidobacteriaceae > Telmatobacter. Next base: position 7,585 of record PLOG01000158.1, on the reverse strand, counting down.
TTCGGCAATAGCGCGATTACAGACGACCAGTTGCGGCAGGCAGCGCGGGACGTGAACGTGCTGGATTTTATCGAGAGCCTGCCAGCGGGCTTCAACGAGCCGGTGCGGGAGCGCGGCAATTCGCTGTCGACAGGGCAGAAGCAACTGGTCAACTTTGCGCGGGCCCTGGCTTACAATCCGCACATTCTGATTCTGGACGAAGCGACGTCGAGCGTGGACACCGATACGGAGCTGCGTATTCGCGGGGCGCTGGAGCGCATGGTGGAAGGGCGCACCTCGGTGCTGATTGCGCACCGGCTCTCGACCGTGCAGCGCGCGGAAACGATCCTGGTGATGCACAAGGGGCAGTTGCGGGAGATGGGCTCGCATCAGGAACTGCTGGCCGAGCGCGGACTCTACTGGAAGCTGTACCAGTTGCAATACAAGGACCAGGAAAAAGAGATCAGAGAACAGAGATCAGGGGTCAGGGATCAGGGAACAGGGATCAGCCCGGAACCCTCGGCGATCAGAGGTTAGCTCTTTTAACCGCGTTTATTTCAGTTCTCTCACCCAGATATTTCTGTAGCTGATGGGCTCGCTCTTGTCGCCGTGGGCCTGGAGCTTGATGGGCGCGGCGGTGTAGGCCTTGTAATAAGGCGTGCCGATGTAGAGGGTCTGGCCTTTCAGCTCGAAGTGATTCTGCACCAGCACTCCATTGAAAAAGACAGTCACATAAGCAGGCGTCTTCAGGGAGCCATCGTCGTTGAAGGTGGGAGCGGTCCACACGACGTCGTAAGTCTGCCACTCGCCGGGTTTGCGGCCGGGATTGACCAGCGGAGTGCTCTCCTTGTACATGGAGCCGGCCATTCCGTTGACGTAGGTTTTGTTCTGCCAGGGATCGAGGACCTGCAACTCATAGCCGTCGTCGCCAGGACCGGTGGAAGCGAGGAATACGCCGCTGTTGCCGCGGGCTTGACCGCTGCCTGTGATGTTGACGGGTTCGCTCCACTCGATGTGAAGCTGGTAGTTCTTGAAACTGCGTTTGGTTTCGATGCCGCCCTTCGACTTGGCGACGGTGAGCACACCGTTGGCGACGACCCACTGGGCTGGGGAATGGTCGCGGATGGAGAGCCACTCGTCTTCATTGCTGCCGTCGAAGAGCACGATGGCGTCGGAGGGCGCCGCGCCGAGCGTAGCGCCGGGCGTGACGACGGCGGGGACCGGCTCCCATATTTCGGTGTCTTCGGGTTTGGGCTTGGCGGGTTCGGCGGCCTGCGCGGGCGCTGCGGCTGCGGTTGGCTGGGCGGTGGGAGTCGAGGCCGGCGATTGCGCAAGGAGCGGCGCAGCCAGGGCAATCAGAGCGGCGGATTTGAGAAGAGTTGAAAAGCTGGTGGACATCATCAGAAGAAAATACACCCGATCCGTGAGAACTGGCGAATTCGGCGGCTGTGGATTTCGGCTGATTCCCGGGGGTTCAAGATTTGGGCCGTTCGGCAGGCTCAGGGAAGGCGTTGGGGGCGCGGCCTGCAGTTAGAAAGAATGCGAATCGGGACGCAGGAGAATCCAATAAACAACAAGAGGCCATAAATATGGATATCCCACCTTAGCGGCAAGAACAAAGACGCCGCGAAGGTGGGGCACCCGCTTTATCGCTGAAAAGGGCCACCCCGCCGCGGAGTGGCCCTTCGATTCTGCGCTGTGCCGGAGGTTACTTGGCGGCGACCAGCGGGTGGGTAGTGAGGGTGCCGTCCTTGTAGCCCTTGGCGATCTCGGTGATCGGGATGGGGCTGTAGTCGCTGGCGTGGCTGGCCTGGCCGAACTGGGTCATGCGCAGGGCGACAACTTTCTTCATGGCTTCGCGAGCAGGCTTCATGTAGTCGCGCGGATCGAACTTCTCCGGGGTCTCCCACAAAACTTTGCGGATGGCGCCGGTGATGGCGAGGCGGTTGTCGGTGTCGACGTTGACCTTGCGGACGCCGTTGCGGATGCCGAGCTGAATCTCCTCGACCGGCACACCCCATGTTTCCTTGAGCTTGCCGCCGTACTTGTTGACGATGTCCTGAAGGTCCTTGGGGACAGACGAGCTGCCATGCATGACCAGGTGGGTGTTGGGCAGGCGCTTGTGGATGGCGATCAGCACGTCCATCTTGAGCACGGAGCCGTCAGGCTTCTTGTTGAACTTGTAAGCGCCGTGACTGGTGCCGATGGCGATGGCCAGAGCGTCGACGCCGGTGCGCTCGGCGAATTCGACGGCCTGGTCGGGATCGGTGATGTGCTCGAGGCCGCTGCCGCCGGCTCCGTGACCGTCTTCAACGCCGCCGAGGACGCCGATTTCGCCTTCGACCGTGACGCCGCGCTCGTGCGCGTAGTCGACTACCTTCTTGGTGACGGCGACGTTCTCGTCAAATGTGGAGGGGGTCTTGCCGTCTTCCTTCAGCGAGCCGTCCATCATGACCGAGGTGTAGCCCAGCTCGATGGCGCTCTTGCAGGTCTCGAAGCTGTTGCCGTGATCCTGGTGCATGGCGATTGGAATCTCGGGGTTGAGTTCGGCTGCCGCCTGGATGAGCTTGAAAAGATAGAGATCCTCGGCAAACTGGCGGGCGCCGCGGCTGGCCTGCACGATGACCGGGGACTTGGTTTCCTTGGCGGCCATCATGATGGCCTGGATCTGTTCCATATCGTTGACGTTGAATGCGCCGACGCCGTAACCGCCCTTGGCGGCCTCGTCGAGTAGCTGCCGCATGGAGACTAGAGGCATAAAGGTTCTCCTTTAATGGGATGGCTCCGGTGGCCTGCGCGCTTGCACTCCGAAAATCAGGAGGACGGACTGCCGGGCTGCGGGAGCTGCAATCATCCCTATGGTAGCAGAGGTGTGCAAGGAAAAAGTGTGGCGGGGAGCACAGCGAGGCAGGGGTTTTTGGCGAGGTTCCGGGATGGGGCTGTTCCGATGCGGGCACGGCTTTGATAGTAAGGATCGCAAGTCTTACCCATGAGGGGAAAAGGGCGCAAAGATGGGACGCGCGGCTGATGCGAAATGATCGGAGAGAACAACAAAAGACTTCTAAGAACTTATAAAAGGCCGAAAAGACCATAGATAGGTGGAACTATCCCACCTAAGCCACAAAAACAAAGACGTGGCGTAGGTGGGGCACCCATTTGGTGCGCAATCCAGCGTCTGTGTGGAATAATCTGCCGGTGAACGTGCATGCTGTAACTGCTCATGACTGGTATCTGCTGGCCTGCGTGGCTGGGACGGTGCTGCTGCTTTTGTTGCTGGTGGTAAAGCTGAAGCTTCATGCGGCGCTGGGGTTGTCGATTGCGGCCTTGGGGCTGGGCATTGCGTCGGGTATGCCGTTGAAGCAGGTGCCGCTCTCGTTCTCCGTGGGCGTGGGAAACATGATGGGGCATATCGCCATCATCCTGGGGATGGGGGCGATTCTGGGGCAACTGCTGGCTTCTTCCGGAGGAGCGGCTTCGCTGAGCAAGACGCTCGTTGAGGGTTGCGGCCCGAAGGGGCTGCCCTGGGCGCTGCTGGGGTTGAGCTTGCTGGTGGGGATGCCGGTGTTCTTCGAGGTGGGGCTGGTGCTGCTGTTTCCGATTGTTGTGGAGGCGGCACGGCGCAGTGGACGGCCTCCGATTCTGGTTGGCTTGCCGGTGCTGGCGGGGCTCTCGATTACGCATGGGCTGATTCCGCCGCATCCATCGGCGCTGCTGGCGGCTGCCCTGTTTCACGCCGACATCGGGCGCGTGATTCTGTGGGGAATGCTGGTGGGAGCGCCGGCGGCTGCACTGGCTGGGCCGGTGGTGGGCTGGGTACTGATTCCGCGTTGGGAGCGGCGACAGGCGAAGCTGGGAGTGGCGACAGTTGGGAGCGTGGTATCCCAGGTCCCAAAAGCGGGACCTCCGCCCCACGGACGAAGACCTGCCCGTGGGGACCCCGGACCTGGGGCACCCATCGCCAGGGAGAATGCGCCGGCGCCGGCGGGTGCGGTGCTGGCGCTGGTGGCGATTCTGCTGCCGATTGCGCTGATTTTTGTGGGGAGCTGGGCCGATGCGGTGACTGCACCGGGTGGGATTCCAAACCAGGCGATGCACCTGCTGGGCTACCCAGATGTGGCCATGCTGCTAGCGGTGCTGGTGGCGCTGGCTACGCTGGGCGGCCGGATTCCGCGCGAACCACATCACGGGCCGGACATGCTGCGGCGGCTGACCGCGGACTCGTTTGTGCCCATCGCCGGGGTGCTGGTGATTCTGTCGGCGGCGGGCGGGTTGAGCGGGGTTCTGCGCGACTCGGGTGCGGCGCAGGCGACGGTGGGGCTGGCGCTGGGAGCGCACATGCCGCCCCTAGTGCTGGCCTGGGCCCTGGCGGCGGTGGTGCGGGTGTGCATGGGCTCGTCGACGGTGGCCATGGCGGTGGCTTCCGGAGTGCTGGCTCCGGTGGCCGGGCAGATGGGCGTGCGGCCGGAGATGCTGGTACTGGCCACCGGTTGCGGCTCGCTTCTGCTGTCGCATGTGAACGACTCGGGCTTCTGGCTGGTGTGTTCGCTGTTCAAGCTGGATGTGAAAGGAACGCTCGCGACGTGGTCGGTGATGGAGACGGTGCTGTCAGTGAGCGGACTGGGGATTACGCTGCTGCTGGCGGCGCTTTGAGGCAGTGAACAGTGAACAGTGGNNGGACAGTGAACGGTGGACAGTGACCAGTGAACAGTGGGCAGTGGACGGTGGACAGTTTTGTATCCCACCCTTGACGCGATAAAACTGCGTGGCCCGGCCCAGCGGGCGCCCCGGCTCTCCGATGGAGCACCCGGCGTTATGACCACGTCAAGGACCGGTGGACGGAGAACTGGATTCTGCTCAGCTTTCAGAAGAGATTGTGGGGGTAGGAGGCGACGAAGTTCTCTTCATTTGCGGGGTTGCAGGCCAGCGATCTTTAACGAAAAAGTTTTGCACGCACAATCGTACTGATACATCGGTAGTTTTTTAGCTGAGAGTACTGGTACAACAGGACGCAACGATCAGAATGACGTGGTGTTCTATTTTTTGGAGTTTTAGCGGTTCGATTCGAAAGGACTTAGCGTTGCTGGGGAGAGACAGGGAACGGGAGACATTGAATTGGGTTAGGGAATTTGGAACAGGGATTCCCACCCATGGCGCGATGAAGGCGCGTCAGGAATGGGACTGGTACCTCGGCTGTGTGATTTGGTAATTGCTTGTGGACGAACGCGGGCGTGGACGCCCGCGCGACAGCCGGTCGGGAGACCGGCGCTATAATCCGGCGATTACACAAACACGCGGTCGCGGCACTCGCGGGGTTAGTGGCTGGTGGCGGGCTGGGTTCCTGGTGTCGTGTTCGGAGACGTGGCCGACGGGGTTGCGGTTGCGGATGGCTTTGCCGCGGGCTTTGCGGCCGGGACGCGTTTCTTGACGGCCTTGTGAACGGGGGGTTGCGGCACGCAAGGCAGCGCTACGGGAGCGGGTTCTGACGCGCGCCGAGCTGCTTCGGTCTCGATGTTGGCGCGGAGGTCGACAACCTGTTTCTCCAAAGCGCCGGCCGACCCCTGCAACCGGTCGTCAAGCGCAAGACGCGCGTTCCCCAGGCTGAGCAGGGCCTTCTGTAACTGCGCTGCCTGATCGTCGGGGCCAACCACGCGCGAGGCTTCCGTGACGCGCAGGAGTACGTCGTACAAAGCATCGACATGGCGGGAGATGGGCAGCAGTTTGCTAACGGTTCCCGGAGCGGCATCGGCATCCTGGAGCAGCGAGGGCAGATTGGCCCGCAGATCGCGCTGAATGGCGTCGATGTTCCCGCTTGCTTCATCGCGGATTGAGCCCTTCTTCCACTTGTCGATTCTGAGCGACTGAAGAGCCTGGCGCACGGTGTCGAGCGAGGGCTGCAGCAGTTCCGAGATTACGCGCGGCGCGGGGGCTGCGATGGGCGGAGGGACGGGCTTGGTGTTGGTCTGCGCCGGGCCGGTGAGGGAAAGAGAAATGAAGATGGCCGCGATGAAGAATTCAGGTGCAATTCGCGCGTTTCGATAGATATGAGACCGAACCATGGAACACTCCACTATGGCTGAATTCCATTCTGGTGGAAATGGATGGGTTGAACGGGCCGCGGGAGAAAAAGGAACGAAAGGCCCATGGGACCATCGGGCGCGAGACCAACGGCTCTCTATTCGGCGATTATACAAACACGCGGTCGCGGCACCTGGTTTCCGACCGTGTAATTATGTGCATTGGGTTCATGCTATCCCAGGCCTCAGAATCGAGACCTGGGGCACACCCGGCAATCGAGTCACTTCACGACAATCCGGAGCTAAGGACGTATCTACAGTTGGCGTGCTATCGCTCGGCTACCACGACTGGCGCCGGTGCACCTTTCGGAGTAGACAGATAGCCAGTCACCGTGTTCTTGGCGCTCACGTTGTTGACCACAATCTCAAACAACATGGGCTCCTTGCCGCTGTAGAACTGAAGGGGCTCGTTCAGGCTCTTGTCCTTCTTCTCGTACTGCTTGTCGTCGGAGAAGACGGAGAGGGTGAACTTGCTTCTCTTGGAGTCGGCTCTCTTCAGCGTGAGACTCACAGTCCCTACCACTTGCTTTTGTCCCCGCACCAGCGTGAATTCGTAGTAGTTCCGGTCGCCCTTGTGCTTCAGGATTTCCAACTCGTCGCTATTGCGAGCAATCAGTGTGCTGTGTCCGTTCAGATCGCCCTTCATCGACATCATCTGGTTGTTGGTGTCGGCCAGGTCGCTCTGGGTCTTGGCCACATCGGTTTTGACGCCACCAACATCGGTCTGCACCGCGGCCACCTGGCCGGCCGTTTGCTGCTGCGCGGTTGCCAGCCGTGCTGTCGTCTGCTCACCGCGAACCTCGCGGACCTGTAGCGCCGCCGAGCGCGTATCCAGTTGCTTCTGCGTCAGGCCAAGCGAGTTCTTCAACTCGTCCGTGGCCACATTGAGGCGCGCATTGGTATCCTGCAGCGCCGCAGCCAGCTTGGTGTTCTGCGTTGTGGAATCCGCCACGGCCTGCTGCTGAGCAGCCAGTTTGGCGCTTAGTGTGTAGGTCCAGATTATGCCGCCGATCCCTAACAGCAGCGCGACTGCGATTGCCGCCAAGAGTGCGGCGGAATACGTTCTGGGGGATGCTTGAACCGTTTCTTCATTCATTTGATTCCTCTCATTACTGTGGCTCACGCTACGACGCACCAATGCGTCTGTCTGCGCTATAAAGCTCATTGCGTGCATTCTGGTGCGGGGGATGGTGCCCCCGGGGCTTTGTGCGGCGTAGGGTTTCTTTAGGTTTAGGTGCGGCCCATCGCAGACGTTCTCTTAATTGAGGAACTGAAAAGTCAGGAACTGGAAAGAAACAGAAATGCAGGTTCAACAAAACAAGGCGTCTGCATAGATCTCTGCGGACTCCCACCCATCGGACAAAAACAAAGGCGTCCTGCCCCGACCCAGAGGGTACCCCGGCACCCAGATGGGGCACAGTTTCATTCCTCGTGGGTCGGCGAAGCCGGTGGACGACTATAAAGAACTAGGGTCCATCGACATATACAGAACGGGTATGTTGGCTGCACCTAGCGTCCTGTCTTCGAAGCTG
>PLOG01000183.1 GCA_003142935.1 Acidobacteriaceae bacterium | reverse complement strand
GCGAAGCGCGGCTAACTCCGCTCGTCCCGCTATTTCTTCTCCACCGGCTCGCCGGCAATCTTTAGATGCACGCGAAAGATGCCCTCGCTCCCGGTGATGTAAAGCATCTTGCGGTCCGCTCCGGCCCAGGCCAGATTCGCTACGCGGCCAGGCATCAGGATTGTTGCCAGCGGCTTTCCCTCGGGCGTGAAGATCCACACGCCACCGGGACCGGCGCTGTAAATGTTGCCTTCCACATCCACCTTCATGCCGTCGGGAGCGCCGGGCCGCGTGTCGGCGGTGTCATCGAAGAGGAGCTTAGCATCGGTCAGCGTCCCGTCCGGCTTCACGGTGTAGCGCATCCAGATCTTCTTCGGCTCCGAGTTGTTCACGTAGAGATATTTTTCGTCGGGCGAGAAGGCGATGCCGTTGGGCCGGGTCAGATCGCTCACTACGAGTTGCAGCTCTGCGCGCGCCGGCGGTGCGCCCGGCTTTTGATCGAGTGCATGAGGAATGCGATAAACCCCATTCACATCGAGCTGCTTTTCGGGGTCGCTATCCTGCTGCGTGCGCAAACCATAGGGCGGATCGGTGAAGTACAACGAGCCATCCGATTTATAAACCACATCGTTGGGACTGTTGAGCTGCTTGCCCTGGTAGGTGTCCGCAAGGATGGTGATCGTCCCCTTCGGATCGAGCGACTCGAAGCGGTATACGTCGCGCTGCGCATGTCCGGCAGCCGTCAAGCGTCCGCGCGCGTCCAGCGTCATTCCATTCGATCCCGACTCAGGTCCGCCGTACGGCTCCTTTCCCAGGTAGCCGCTGGGCTGCAGAAAAATGTCTACGCCCTTGCCGGGTGTCCAGGTGCGGATGCTGTTGCTCGGAATTTCGGCAAAGAACAGCCGTCCATCGGCCCACACCGGACCTTCGATCCACTTGAATCCGGCGACGATGTGCTCCAGCTTCGCGCCGGCGGGAACGATCTTGTCGATCGATGCATCGAGCCGGTCCATCTTGAGCGGCGTCAAGTTTTCCGCGGGGGTATCGAGCGCTGCGGGGTTGCTCCCCCCAGCGGACTGTCTTGCGGTCAGAACAAATGAAAACGTAGCCGCAATTGCGATCAAGGCGGTCATAGATTGTTTTGAAATGCGCATCATTGGAATCTTTCTGAAGAGAGGATAGGTTCGGCGTGAGGTACTCGAAATTCCAGCGCCTACATCTTTAGCTTCGCGGCAGATGTGTGTCAAGCGAAGTCCGAAGGCGATTGATGTGGCTCTCGCTCCGTTTTCATAAAGCACATAACAAAGCCCGCGATTTGCACAGACTGGGCAACCGCCATCCTCAGCGCCTACAATCCACATTGATATGGCCAAGGGGAAAGAGAAAATCTTCGAAGTTGCCTGCCCGGATTGCGGGGCAATGCTCAGAATCGACGCAGCCACGGGCCTGGTGGTCAGCCACACCCCGGCCCCGCGCAAGCGGATGTTCGAGGACCTGGAAACAGCGGCCAAGGCCATGCGGGAGCAGGATGAGCGCAAGGAGTCCATCTTCCGCCAGTCGGTGGACGCGGAAAAGAACAAGGCCGATCTGCTGGAGAAGAAGTTTGCCGACGCCCTGCGCAAGGCCAAGGAATCGCCCGCGGAGGGCAAGCCTTTGCGCGACTTCGACCTGGACTGAAAAGAAGAGCCTTTTCGGCACCGCAGCACGGCCCTGGAGTGAAACAAGGGTTTGGAGCGGGCGCCTGAGGGGAAAATATCCCTTTCGGCTCGCGGATTTTGGAGCGATACTCAAGATACGCGTTCCTGCGCCGGCGGACAGCCGCGGTCAGGGGCGGAAGGAGCAAAAAAATGGTGGTCCTGCCGCTTTCCAGGATGGCGAACGATTCGAGCGCATACGCTGAAACCCCGCAGGCCGATGCCGCCGACTCGGCCGACAGCTCCATGAACTGGATCAGGATTGCCGCGGCCACTTCCCTGGTTACCGGCGGCGCGCTGCTGCTGAGCGGCAAGCGCCGTTCCGGGCTTCTGGTCGCTGCCACTGGAACAGCCCTGGCCCTGCTCGACCAGCAGGATACCCTGGGTAAATGGTGGTCGCTTCTGCCCGCGTATATCGACAGTGTCCAGCAGCTCCTCGACCAGGCTGAGGGCGCGGTAGAAGAACTCGCCGCCCAGCGCGAGAAACTGGGCCAGATCCTCGGCCGCTAGGGTGCTGTCTTCGAAGTTGATTGAAAAACAGCAGCAGATCCTTCGACTCACCACCCCCAAGCTGAAAAGCGCTTGGGGCCCCGTTCGCTCAGGATGACAATTTCATCATTTATCAAGTGTTTACGAGACCAATATGTGTCGATACAGCCTAGGGTTTTCTAAATGCCCGTGGTGAAAGTCGAAACGGTCTAAAACCATCCCTCAGGGGCTAAAGCCCATCGTTTCTTATCTATCAATTACGGCACGACTGAAGTCGTGCCCTTTCAAAACATAAACGACCATCTGTGTGGCGGACGCCGCTAGGGTTTTCTAAATGGCAAGCTGACGACGCCCTGCCTCGCTGATGCGGTGCGCCGTCCACTTTGGCTCCCACACCAGATTCACTTCCACTTTGCCGATGTCGGGAATGCCGGCCAGGCGGTTGTGCACCTGCTCGAAGATCAGGCCGCTGGCTGGGCACTGCGGCGTAGTCAGCGTCATGGTTACCTTGACCCACTGCCGCGGCCATGCCGGCGTCGAGTCCGGGTCCGGGCCGGTTTCGACAGCGTAGATCAGCCCCAGGTCAACGAGGTTCAGTTTCACCTCGGGATCGAAGCAATCGCGCAACGCGGTCAGAATGTCGGCTTCGGAAAGCATGAAAGGCAGCCTCTAGCTTCTAGCCTCTAGCTACTAGCTTGCGGCGGTGGGCAGACAGCCGCTTGTGTTGCTTGCAAAGGATTGGAAGATACACGAGTTCGCTTGCAAAGGGTTCAAAGCCAGANNCGGCTGCCGTAGGGCTCCAGCGCTGCGAAAGCCTCATCGATCAGCCGGGCGGCGTCTTTGCGGCTCTGCTCAATGCCGTAAACGGCCGGCCAAGTCGCCTTTTCAGTGGCTTGGTCCTTGCCAGCGGTTTTGCCGAGGTGCGCCGAGTCCACGGTCATGTCGAGCACATCGTCCACAATCTGGAAGGCCAGGCCGGCCTTGAGGCCGAACATGGTCAGGCGGGCCGCGTCGCCGATCGTCGCCCCGGCATACACTCCCCCCGACACCACGCTCACCCGGATCAGCGCGCCCGTCTTGGCGCGATGAATCGCCTCCACCATCTTGCCGGTAGGCTTCTGGTGTTCGCTCTCGAGATCGAGCACCTGTCCGCCGATCATGCCGTCTACCGTGCCCACGGCGCTGGCGATGAGCTGGATAATCTGCACCGTCGCGGCGGGCGGCGAGTCCAGGCAGGCCAGCACCTCGAAGGCGCGTGTCTGCAGAGCGTCGCCGGCCAAAATGGCGATGGCTTCCCCGTAGACGACATGGCAGGTTGGCTGGCCGCGGCGCAGGTCGTCGTTGTCCAGGGCCGGCAGATCGTCGTGGATCAGCGAGTAGGTGTGCAGCATCTCCAGGGCCGCGCCCAGCTTCTCGATTCCCTTGGGCTGCTCGCCAGCAATGGTTACGCCCGCCTGTATCGCCAGCACCGGCCTGAGGCGCTTGCCGCCCGCAAAGGTCGAGTGGCGCATCGCCTGGTGAATCGACACAGGCACGGTATTTTTACAGGGAAGCAGCTCTTCAAGCGCGCGATCGGTGAGCTCCGCTCCCTCTTTCAGCAGCGATTTCACATCCACGGTCATTTCCCTCATCATAACCGAGTGCGCGAAAGCCTTCGTTCCATTAAACATAGGCCTGCGAGCAAGAGCACACTCAGGCCGGTCAACCAGCGGCTCAGAATCACGTCCGTAGTCGTCTTCCAGTCCGCGCTCACGGTAACTTCGCCCCGCGGAACAGGCACGGCCATCAGCCCGTCTTCACGATCAGGACGTTCAGGGAGCGAAGAAACGGCGCGCCCATTCACCTTGACCACCCAGGCCGGATAACTGCGCAGCCGCAGCACCAGAAAGCCTGGCTGAGCGATTGTGGCCGCGATCCGCAGATGCTCGGGCTGGGAGTTTTGAGCCGTTCCAGCCGATCCATAGGTGGCCTCGCAACTGCCCTGACCTGTATCCCATGTGGGGGGCGCGTCGGGGAATGCCGACGGCTTGCCAAGCTCGATCGCGGGATCGCTCACCAGGCAAGCCTGCGGCAAGCCTGTCGCCAGCACCGAATTATCCGCGCCGATCGGCTCGTACTCGTAGGTGCCGATAAACCCATGGCCGGAGCGATATGTGGCCAGCATGGGCGTCACCGCGTCTTCATCGTCGCAAACCTGATAGAGATTCCGTGCCGCATAGCCGGTCATGGCCACAAAAAACGCCGCGCAGGCAGACCCGGCGGCAATGCGCAGCCAGCCTCGCGCCGACTCGCCCGGCCAAATAGCCGCGGCAACGAAGATGCCCATTGGCGCTTCAAGCACTACCAGCCACCGCCATGGAAATTGCAGGAATCGCAGCTCGGGCAGCAGGTTCCACAGCGGCCGCGAAAAAGGGAACTGGAGCAGCAGGACCGCCGCAGGGACGAGCGCCAGCGGAATCCACCATTGCCGCGTGCCCGGCAACCGGCCGCGCAGCCGGCACAACAGCAGCCCCGCGAGCGCCGTTGCGATCATGATGACTGCAATCATTGAGGCCGTGTGCAGCACCTGGTCGTGATACGCCATCGACAAGCCGGGGTGCACGGCAAACAGCCAATTGTTTTCCAGCGTCTGTCCCGGGTCCTCGGTCACCTGGTGGATGTCTACCCAGCGCTGCTCCCACGCCGCGGGGACCAGATAGATGGCGATCAATCCCATGCCGAGCACCGCGCCGGCCGAGGCGCGCAGCACCGCCGTCAAGGACCGCTCCAGCAACAGCCTCACCGCCGCAACCGCGGCGAGCAGGTAGCAAGCCATCACCCCGACGGTCGGATTCGAGACCCATGCCCCGGCAATGGCCACTGCCAGCAAAGCGGTGGAACCGTCGAAAGCGCGCTGCCAAAGGGAGCCGCCCGCATCAAACGCGCCTCGGTTGCGATCGCGCAACGCATACAGCAACACCAGCGGAATCCAGATTCCGCCCGCCAACTCCGCAAACGCCGACCGCTCGTAGGCCGTAAACAGCGCATAGCCGGAAAACAAGGCCACGCACCCGGCCAGCGTAGCCGCGCCTTCGCCAAGCGCCTCGCGCGCCAGCGCCCGCGCCGCGAGGCCGGTCCCGGCCAGCAGCAGAAAGGTCAGCGCCATCGGAACCAGCGTCCACGGCAGCACGCTGCCCAGCGCCGCGCCCAGCATCCATGTCAGCGGCGAGTAAAAAACAAACCGCGGCTCGCCCGCCCCGAAGTTTGCGCTCGCCGTCCAGTGCGGATAGAGAATCCCATGCCGCCACGCATTCAGCGCATCGAACCACGACACCAGATGAAAGTCGAAGTCATGCCCGCAGGAGCCGCCCTTGAGCAGCAGCGGCGCCACGGCGACCGCAGCCGCAAGAACGATGACGACAGGGCCGATGAATCGGCGCCAGTATCGAGGATTCCCAGGTCTCAAAATCGAGACCTGGGGCACCCCTGACCCCTGATCCCTGATCCCTGATCCCTGCGTCTTCATGGCACCAGCCGCAGCGTATGCCGCGTCTGCCCGGCCACTGCGGCCGGCGAGAAGGGAAGCGCAAACGTCGTGCCCCCGTACCAGTCGTTCCACTGGTCGCGGAAGTACGGGCTATACGGGTCGCCGCTCTCCCCCAGCACAATGTTTTCCGTCGAGCCGTCGATGTTGCTCCAGTCCATCGTGAAGCGCTGCGAAGGCCCGAAGTCGCGCTCCACCTGCTTCACCGTAGTTGTGTCGCCGCTCTGCGGGTGCGGCCCGGTGCCCGCAATGCGCGACACCAGCGGCAGAAACCCGGCCAGCGGATGCTCCAGATCCACCACATGCCAGCTTCCGTAAGTCCACGCCGCCACGTCGCCCGGCGCTTTTCCGTCTTCCATGCCTTTGCGCACCGCGGCGGTGAGCAGCGCGTCCCAGTTCTTGTAGCCGGGCGGCAGCCAAGCCGGCTTGGCATGCATCACAATCTCTTCCTCGGCAAACTCCGACTCCATCCAGCGATAGTCGGCGGCGTCCTTGCCCAGCTTCGGTTCCAGAATCAGCGGCCACAGCGCGTGGCGCGCCTGGGTCACAATGGATGCCGCGACCGAGTCGGTTGTCAGCCGCCCGTCCCAACTGCGCATCAGGTCTGCCGCCTTGCGGAGCCGATCGTCCGCGCCGTCGGTTTGGTCGATTGCGTAGGCCAGCCGCTGTCCCATCTCCTGGTCCATCTCGCTGTAGACATCTGTCTGCACGGCCAGCATGTCTTTCGGCGTAAGTCCATCGCGCCCCTCCAGCGATTTATAAATGCGCTCGGCGCGGTAGGGATAGCCCCACTCCAGTGTCAGAGGGTAGGGAAACCTCTCCCAACTCACCCGCGAGTTGGCCGTGGCCAGAAACCCGGACGGCGGATCGACGGCGCTGGGCATCGCCTCAAACGAGATGTAGCCCCTCCACTCGTCTGCGCTGTTCCCAAGGCCAACTTGAACGGGCACGCCCTGAAGCCCACCCGGCCGTAGCGGAACTTTTCCAATCGCGTGATATGCAATATGCCCCTGGTCATCGGCGTAAACCACATTTTGCGTTGGCCAACTCCACGTTTCCAAAGCCGCGGAAAACTCTGTCCAGTTCGCCGCGGTGTCGATCTGATAGAGCGGCAGAGAATTCAGCGCTGGGTCGTAGAGGGTCCACTTGAGCGCGATCGGCCGCGTCTCTTTGGGAAGGATCGGATTCAGCAGCGGCCCGTGCGCGGTGGATTGCACGTCGAGGATCACGTCTTGGCCGCCGCGCACTTTGATGACTTCACGATCGACGCTGAGCGGCTTCCACTGGGCGTCCACATCCTGATAGTTGCCCTTACCGTCGAGCTTCTCAATGTAGAGGTCCTGCAAGTCGCCCATCAGCGCCGTAAAGCCCCACGCCACATGCTCGTTGTGCCCGGCAATCACAAACGGCATTCCCGGCAGCGTCACGCCCGCCGCATGAAACTCCGGCGCGCTCAGGTCGGCCATGTACCAGATATTCGGAACTGTGAGGCTGAGGTGCATATCGTTCGAGAGCAGCGGTTTTCCACTCGCCGTATGCTTTCCATCCACTACCCAGTTGTTCGACCCCGCCGCGCATTCATCGCAGCTCGGAAGCCCTAACAAAGCCAGCATCGCGCGCGGATTAATTTTGCCGGGCGCCGCGCTGGCCGTCGAAGGCTCGTCCTCATCGTCATCGTCGCCGGTCTTGGCTGGGGGCGGAAGTGGTTGCGGCTTGGTCAGGTCCAGCACCTGCCCGGTGGGCGGACGATCGCGCCACGAACCGACCGGATAAAGATCGGCTTCCAGATCGGGGTTGCCCAGCTTGGCTGCGATGCGTTCCCGCGAGAGCTTGGCCGGCCAGTGCGTGTCCAGCATCTGCACCAGCGTTAGCCCCACGCTCAGTGAGTCCACGCCGCTCCATGGCCGCGGGCGATAGTGCAGCAACCGGAACTCCGCCGGCAACGAATCCCCGTGCTGCTCGATGAAGAGATTCACGCCCCGCGCGTAGTCGTCCAGGCGCGTCCGATCCGCCTCCGGCAAATTCTTATAGATGCGCCCCGCTGTATTTTTGAACTGCAGCACGCGCTGCGCCTTGTCGTGCTCCGCCAGCGAGGGGCCCATAATCTCCGCCAGCTCGCCGTTGGCGTTGCGCCGATAGGCATCCATCTGCCACAGCCGATCCTGCGCTGTCACATAGCCTTGGGCCACAAACAGATCGTCCTGCGTAGCCGCCTCAATGTGCGGCACTCCATGCGCGTCGCGCCGCACCGCGACCGGCGCAGACAGCCCCGCCACGCGCACGTCCCCATCCAGCACCGGCAGCGCCGCAATAGCCGCCGCGCGGAGCCAAAGCACGCCCGCGCCTGCCCCCAGCACTGCCGCCGTCAGCAGGCCTGCGCTCCACCACAGAACGATCCGCGGCCAGCGCCGTTTGCGCTTGGGGAGAAGCTGAGGCGTGCCACTCCTGCGCACACGATTGATGGGGAGTATGTCAGCCATCGGTCATCAACAGGATACCGCCGCGCGGCGCGAGGCCTTGTATCTAATGGCTCTATGCATAAAAGAGTGCTTCAACCGCGTGACACAGTGAGTTGAAGCTGTTATTGGTGCGCAACGCTCTCCCGCTTGCGCCCGAAGATCGCCAGCAGCGCCAGCAGCAGAAGCAGGATTGCGCCCAGCACCAGCAAGCTGCCCTCCGGGCCGTCCGCGCCGCCGCTCCAAATCGCAGCGCCCGCCGGACTGGTGGTCAAAAAGTGACCCTTTGCAGCGAAGCCGCTGTCCGCGGTGCCGTAGAAATAAGTCTCCGCCCAGTCCCATGCGGCATGGCAGCCAATGGCCCACCACGCCGAGCCGGTCACCCAGACGCTTACGCAGAAGACAAAGCCGATGGCCGCCGCGGCAAAGATCCCAATCCAGTTTTCGCCGTTGTTGCCGGTGTGGATAAAGCCGAATAGCGTCGAGGTGACCCACGCCGCCTGCCAAAAGCCACTGTGAGCCGCCTTCTTTATGTGAAGAACAAAGCAGGGGACAACGCCCGCCAGCGCCACGGCAAAGACGCCCCACAGACCGTTGCCCGTAATGGCACTCAGCGGCGTCATCCAGAAAAAAAAGACGATGCCCGCCTGCCCCCTCGACCGCAAAAACAGATCGGCGCAAAGCACGCCGACGATCCCCAGTGCCCACCAGAAGTTGACGCTTCGCGTGAGAGTGAATTGCAGAAAGCAGCGGAAGATACCCTCTTCAACGCAACCAACCAGCAGAAACGTGCAGCTCCAGAGCGCGCCGAACGCGACCACCTGGGCTCCGGTGAGCGCAACAGCACCGAAGTGCAGCCACCCGCCCCATGCAAGCGCCCCTACCAGCGCCGAGAGCGCCAGGAATCCCGCCGCCAGGCCGGAAAGGGAATTCGTCACCCTCCGCGGCCCCCTCAGGTTGTAATCCACAAGGCTGCGTTGCTCAAACAGGCCCACCACCGCCGCCGCTCCCAGCATGGCCAGAAACGGCACCGCCTCGCTGATCAGTGCCGTCGAAGGTGAAAAATCGTACCGGACAACGGCAGGGTAAAGCCCCACAGCCAGGTTTCCCACAATCATGCTGAACAGCCGGTAGAGCGCGACGAATATCGCCACCGACCACCCTGCGCGCATTCCCTGGCTCCCGTTCACAATCCAATCGAGGCCGCGCGTCCCTCGGGAATGGGAACCGGAAGCCAACGGCGCATGCGGACCAACCCCATTCAGGCCTGCGTGGACAGGCTCTTCTCTGCGCGCCGCGGGTTGAGCTTCCGGCTCCATTGAGCCTCCTTGAATTGAAACGCGAATATCCGCCGGGAAATTCTGCTGATGGAAAGATAATCTACGCAGCCAGCGATTGCCAGGTTCCGTTTTCAGAACGATTCCGGCCAGGAGCGGGCTGCATGCCAGACACCGACTATCTCGACCGACTGTGCAGAAACCTGGTACACCACGATGTAAGGCGACCCTGGAACAACCGCCTCGCGCGTTCCTTCCACGCGCCCGATGCGCCCAGAATACGGCATTTGTCCCACCCTCCACGCCGTTTCCAGAATCCTGCGGCGGACCGCGACGGCCCCTTCGGCGCTTTCGGCTTGTATGTATTTGACGACTTCGCTGAGGTGCCTGGCCGAGGCCGCCGACCAGACGACCTTCATCGGCCCGCGCGTTCCCATTCTTCCACCATACGTTCCACTTCTTCGTGGCTGATGGTTCGCCCGGCACGGACGTCTTCCTGCCCTTCTTTCACCATGGCCACAAAGCGCTGCTGCTCGCTCAAGTAGCTTTCCACCGCTTCATTGAGCAGGTAGCTGCGGTCGCGATCCATGGCTTTGGCTATGGAATCCAGTTGGGCCACCTTGTCGGCGGCAATGCGGAAGCTGATGGTACGCGGAGAGTTCATAATACAAGATAATACGCTGTAATATTCCCCCCCCCACAACCGCCGCCAAACCAGCACCCTCCCTCCGGCCCCGATCTGCACTGCCCGCCGCCGGATGTGTTCCCCATCCTTGACACAACCGGCCCTTCGATTGATTCTTAACAGTTCCGGCTATTTCAATATCCGGCTCAGGAGGAGCTCAGCTTTTGCGGGTTCGCGTCTTCTATCACGACAAATGTTTCGACGGAGCCTGCTCAGCCTCGCTCTTCACGCGCTTCCATCGCGAGTGCATCCGCGCCGATGCCGCCTATGAGTATCACGGCCTGGTGCATCGCGCCGGCGCGCTCTTTGACGAGAGCGATTTCACCGGCGACGAGAACGCCATCGTCGATTTCAAGTACTCCGCCTCGCCAAAGATCACCTGGTGGTTCGATCACCACCAGTCGGCCTTTCTCACGCCCCATGATCATCAGCATTTCCTCGACTGCCAGCAGGACCCGGTCTGCGGCGCGCGCAAGTTCTTCGATCCTGCCTACACCTCCTGCACCAGCTTTATAGCCCACATCGCTTCCACGCGCTACGGCTTCAATACCGCTCCGGTCGCGGATCTGATTCACTGGGCCGACATCGTCGACGGCGCTAAGTACGTGAGCCCCGAGTCCGCCGTTGAAATGGCCGCTCCGGCCATGAAGCTCACGCTCATTATCGAGGCCAATCAGGACCCCGCGTTCATTCCGCGCCTGATTCCACTGCTCACCGAGCTGTCGCTGGCCGAGGTGCTCGCACAGCCCTTTGTCGCCGGCCTCTTGCCGCCGCTGATGGAGCGCCACCGTCAGGCACTCGATCTCATCCGCAGCCGCGCCGAGGAGCGCGATGGCACCATCTTTTTCGACATCACCGATCATCCGCTCGAAGGGTTCAACAAGTTCATCCCCTATTACCTCTATCCCAACGCGGTCTATTCCATTGGCCTGTCGAAGTCGAGTTTCCGCACCAAAGTGGCCGTGGGCTCAAACCCATGGACCAAGGTCGATCCGGCGACGATGGTGAACCTGGCGCAGGTCTGCGAGCGCTACGGCGGAGGCGGCCACGCGCGCGTAGGCGCCATCAGCTTCCCGCCCGACCAGGAAGAGAAAGCGCGCGTCGCAGCTGCGGAGATTGTGGCCGAGCTGCGGGCGACGAATCCGCGTTAGGCAGAAGCAGTCCGCCTCGAAGAAATGGTTGCCTTGGCCGGCTGACGCCTTGCAGAGGAAGCTTTTCGCATGGGTATTCGTCCCCGCCTCTGGCTCTCCGCAATGGGAGTGACGGTCAAAGTAACCGCGAGCCCCAACCGGTCCGCAAACTGCATTAGCCTGGTGATGCTGAAGCGTGAGATTTGGCCGCGAAGCAGTAAACTCGCGTCCGGCTGATGAATCTTGAGCACCTTGGCAAGCTGGACCTGCCGAAGTTTTCGTGCCTCAACCTCGGCCCGGATGGGGACAAAGAGATCGTACTTGATCTCCATCTCACGAATTTCCTCCTCGGAGAAACCCAAGTCTTCGAGCACATTTCCCGTTGTGATGTGGCCGGGCTCATCGATCTTTTTTGCGCTTGGCATCGATCATTTCTTTCTGGAGGCGTTGCCTAACATTCGACAAGCGCGCTCGGGCTCGCTTCAAGTCATTTCTCTCGGTCTTCCGGCTTTTCTTATTAAAAGAATCGAGCACGAAGATTGTGTTCTCGATTCGCGCCAGGTAGACCACGCGATACCATGTCGCTTCATCCGCGGTTTTCAATTCGAAAACGCCTTGCCCGATCAATTGCATCGGGCGCGTCGGGAGAGAAGGACGCTCTCCTTCCTGAATTTTCCGGAGAGAGAGCCCTATGTCGCGTTGCACGTCGCGTAGCCAGAGTTTCAAAACGTCAAGTGAGTCGCGCTCCCACAAAATGGAGGCCCTCACAGAAGAAACGCTATCGTTCCGGGACATCCTTTTAACCTTCCCCCTGGGTTTATCCCCACGGGCGTGTATGGCCCTGCTTTGCGTCGCGCGCCAAAGACTCCCGGTTTCTCTGGCGCGGCGTGATTGCGATTGACACTTGTTGAGGCGAACCGAATTTCCAGCCCTCAGGTTTGACTTTCACACCCCCGACGGTCATCATCCAGCTCTCGCCGGAAGCGATTGGCTCAAGGCACTGTCTCTAACTTACTATATAGCAAAAGTGCTATGCAACAGAATATTTAATTGCCGACAAGCAGGCGCTCGCGATGAAGGGATTGAAACCAAGGGCAGGCCGATTGTGTGATGAGCCGCGCTGCGTTTCTGTGATTTCCGCCAGGCTGACCCGAAGGCCGTTCCGCTAATGCCCCACCAGATGCAGTAGTTGCCACAGGCCGCCGCTTAAAAGCCACAGGTCGATGATGCACAGGCCGTGAAAAAACGCCACCTGTACCAGCACCCCATGAACTGTAACGTTGCCCTTCAGCGCGATTTTGGCCAGCAGCCCCTCCAGCGGGAACTGGAGATAGACCAAGGCTGTCAGCAGATAGGCTGCCATCTTTGAGCCCATGTAGATCTCGGGCCGTATCGACAAAGCCACCATGGGGAAGCTGACCCACAATCCCCAGGGCCGGTAGGCATCCACAAATTCGCGCAGTTGCGGGGCGATCAGGCTGATCAGGATTCCCACGCACACCGGCCAATACTCGGCCCACTGCGCCATCGACTTATGGAACCGCGCCCGCTGCCGCTCCTGGCGAAGCGCTAGAATATTGGACTTCATTTCCAGGTCGTAGAGCGCGTCAATCACTCTGAACGCGTCTGAGCCGCCGCCTTGATCGGCGTCGTCGGACGGTATTCCAAAGAGTTTTTGCATGGCGCACGCTCTTAAGGCTCAGTGGGGAATTTTTTACCGAGCTAACTGATTATGTCCAAAAAAACCGCACTTAAACGGGGAAAAAACTGCAACTTCCGTTGTATGCGCCCACTGCCGGGCGCTCACAGCCCAAGTTCTGCTGCCCGCTTTTTCATCGCTTCAATGCAAAACGCAATATGTGCGTCAAGTTCCACGCCCAACTCCGCCGCGCCCTGGATCACATCCTCCCGATTCACGCCGCGGGCAAAGGCCTTGTCTTTCATTTTTTTGCGCACGCTGCGAACTTCCACTTCGGCGATGGCCTTGCTCGGCTTCACCAGCGCGCAGGCCGTGAGAAAGCCGGCCAGCTCGTCGCAGGCAAACAGAACCTTGGCCAAATGCGTATCGCGCGGCACGCCGGAGTATTGCGCGTGGCCCAGAATCGCCGTGCGCAGCGCCAGGGGCCAGCCCAGCCGCTCCAGTTCGCGCACGCCCACAAAGGGATGCTCGTTGGCCGTCGGGTGCCGCTCGTAGTCAAAGTCGTGCAGCAGGGCCGTGGTCGAATAGATCTCGATCATCTCGGCGCGGTCCTGTGCACGATCCGGGGCGCTTAATCCAAGCCGATCGGCCTCCGCCTCGCCGCAGGCCGTCACACAGGCTTCCACGGCCAAAGCATGTTTCCGCAGGCTCTCGCTTGCGGTCCATTCGGTCAGCAGTTGCCAGGCCTGCGCGCGCCCATAATTTCCATCGCTCATTTCTTGCTCCATATTGAGCCCCAAGTTTACTCTCGTGGTTCGCGAATCTCCGTTTTTTTTAGGGTATCTTGCCAGAATCTTCGGTTCGACCCTAAAGTTCCACTTGACAATTATGGTTCACTTCATCGAAAGTAACACCTATCGCGGTGCTAAAAAGGCACCCCGGGGTTCCTGCTCTGGCGCTCCGCACCACAGCCTATGGCTACCACTCTTGTCAGCGTGGAAACACGCGAAGTAGTGCGGTGTGAGCACTGCAGGCTCATGCAATACAGAACCGCAAACTCCCTTTGCAGACGCTGCCATCGCCCCCTCGATATCGAGGAGCCGGTCCACTTGGCCCCGCAACTTGTGGCCAGCGCGACGGCGCCCTCGTCTGCCGAGGCCGGATTGCAGGTTGCCGGGCAAGTCCGCGAGATTCGCCGCGCCCGCCATCTCAGCCAGCGCCAACTGGCTGCGCGCATGCAAGTGCCGCGCACTTATATTTCCAAAATCGAGAATGGCAAGGCGATCCCCACCCTGGGCTCGCTGGAACGCCTGGCGAACGCCCTCGAAGTGGATATGAGCCAACTGGTGCGCGACACGCGCAGTTGCCGCGAAGAGGAGGTGGCAGCCATTCTCGCCGATCCGTTCCTGGGCGAGATTGCCGCACTGCTGCCGCACCTGGAACCGCTGCAGCGCACACTGTTCTATGGCGCGGTGCGCGACGCCGCCACCGGCCGCCGCCGCTCCGCTTAAGGCCGCCGGCTGCAGTACCGTCTGGAGCGCCTCACGCCGGGCCGTGCCGGTTCCATTCAGGGGCGGCACGGCGTGCGTTTCGGGCCTGCCACGCCGCTGTCCGCCCCCGCCGCCGCGCGGCGATTGCAGCCCATCGGCGCTTGTGCTAGGGTCGAAGATGTTACTCCCTGGCTGCGGTTATTGAAGGGTTTTGCGCCGGACGGGGAAATCGTAGGGTGCAAAAAACCCTTCATCCGGTGCGGACCAGAGTTCGCAGGGCGTCGATTGCAAATCCACCCGGCGCGCCAGCCCTGGAAGCCGCAAGAGTTTTGTCGAGGCGATTCCCTTGTATTCATCCGGCACGCTGCGCATCCATGAACTGACAGATGAAGAGCGCGCCGTCTACGCGACGCTGAAGCCCGAGCGTTTACCCGAGCACGTCGCCATCATCATGGACGGCAACGGCCGCTGGGCCGGCCAGCGTTCCCTCAAGCGCTTCCTCGGCCACCAGCAGGGCGCCAAAAGCGTGCAACTGGTTACCGAGACCGCCTCGCGCATCGGCCTGCCCTGGCTCACGCTCTACGCTTTTTCTCTCGAAAACAATCTGCGCCGCCCCCGCGCCGAAGTCAGCTTCCTGATGCGCCTGCTCAAGAGCTATCTCGAGACCAACCTGCAGCGCATGATGGACAACAACGTCCGCATCCGCTACATCGGCCGCATTCACGAGCTTGCCGCCGACGTGCAGGAGAAGATGGCCTGGGCAGCCGACGCCACGGCGCGCAACACCGGCACCACGCTCACCCTGGCCCTCAACTACGGCGGCCGTTCGGAGATGGTGGACGCCTTCCGCGGCCTCGCTGCCGAGATGAATCTCAAGCACCTCAGCCCCGAGCGCATTACCGAGGAAGACATTCACCGCCATCTCTACACGGCGCACATGCCCGACCCCGATCTGCTCATCCGCACCTCGGGCGAGATGCGCATTTCAAATTATTTGTTGTGGCAGATCGCCTACACCGAGATCTACGTCACCGAGCGCTACTGGCCCGACTTCCGCGGCATACACTTGCTCGAAGCCATTGCCGACTTTCAGCGCCGCGAGCGCCGCTACGGCGGACTCGGCGAAGACTGCGGCGAAGTGGAAGAAGACCCCGAGCGGATCAGGATCGCCGCCAGTTGAGGCTCTCAGCGCGGGATGGTTTTCTTTGCTTGCGTTTCAGGGAGTTCGACAGATGCAAGGCAAGGTTGGCGGGCGCATCGGAAGCTGCTTAGAGTGGTTCTCCTGAAGATGTTTAGGAAAAGGCATTTCCTCAGGGGCTGAAGCCCAACTGAAATCATGCCTTTTGCGGCACGGCTAAAGCCGTGCCCTTTC
Source organism: Acidobacteriaceae bacterium (assembly GCA_003142935.1). Lineage (GTDB taxonomy): Bacteria > Acidobacteriota > Terriglobia > Terriglobales > Acidobacteriaceae > Telmatobacter. The sequence goes on along the minus strand of PLOG01000183.1, from coordinate 42,016 downwards.
AAAACCCTCTATACCTATAGGCGAGCTGCCCTAGAATAGCGGGTTTTTGAAATCCGCAATGAACTGGATCCCCGGAACATCCAGCTTGGTCAGCTGCTCATCGCCCGTCAGGAATAGGTCGATGCCCGCGGATGCCGCACAGGCCAAATGAATTGAATCGGCGATTTTGAGTTTCTCCCGTCCGCGCAGAAGGCTGAACGGCCGAACCGCCCCCGCATCGAACGGTAGAAATCGAAAACCTACCTCATCGAGCGTCTTGCGCACAGCCGCCGCCTTGATGGGCTCTTCAAACCGTTCTACGCCGGCCATGACTTCGCCAACCGCCAGATAGCTCGTGAACAGAGAATCGCCCCGCCTTCGAGAGCGTGCCAGCAGCGCGTCGGCGCGCGGCCGGAAGGCCGGATTGCCTTCGAGAAGGTAGATCAGCAGCATGGTGTCCCAGCAGACCCGGCTCATGCCGCTTCATCCTCGTCTTCCGACCGGACCCATCGCAGAAATGCCTCCCCGCCCCCGAAGGCGGCCATCTCGTCCTTCATCAAGCCATACAGCTTGCCCGTCATCCGGTGCGCCCATTGCTCGGGCGTCTCGCTGCTCAAATCTGTTTGTTCGTTTTCCGACTCCGGCCTGCTTGTGCCGGGGCGCACGTCGGAACTAGCTACGCGATACCGGAAAACGACCGTCGTGCTCATTTTGGACGGAGGGCCATCGACAGCTTCGATTTCAATCCCGTGTGCGCGCAGGAACTCTTTCTTTCGCAACGCAGTGCACACCTGAGGCGTATTGCCACGAGGAAAACCTTGGGAAACCAGATCCCGAATGAGGTCTTTCACCGGGACGGAGAACTGTTTTTTCCCAGCGCGAAGTGCGGGCTGAACATACTTTTCCAACGCGACTTCGCGCACTTGCTCACTTGATCCCTGGCCCGATCCCTTGCTCATGGACGCGCTCCCTCACTTGCTCTGGTCCGCCGGACAGACTGTCTCTGCGGCAAGAATAGACTATCTAAATTAGACAGTGTCTGTCAAGTTTGGAAAATGTCTGTCTATCTGTCTGCCTGGGGTCCAAGGAACCTTCGTTCCATAATTCCTGGGATGAGACAGGGAAGCAACGACTCCTCCCAGAGCGACCGCCCTATCAAGAAACAAGAATGCAAGTTCAACAAAAAAAAGGGCGTCCTCATAGAGTTCTACGGACTCCCACCCTAGCCACAAAAACAAAAACGTGGCGAGGGTGGGGCACCCAGTTTCATCTCCCGCGGGTCGGCGAAGCCGGTGGAGGACTAGAAAGTGAAGTGAGCCGCAACTTGCATACTCCGCGGGCCGCCTCCGCCCAGGTAGGGGTTGCCGCTGCCCACGTCCGGCGTGGCCGTGGTGGTCAGATATTGGCCGGGGCCGGAGGCCGCCACCACGCGATTTCCATCCACGGTGGCGTTCGTGAAGGCATCGATGCCAAAGCCGGGCAGCAGCGGATTCGAAAAGTTGGGGTGGTTGAAGATGTTGAAGAAATCGGCACGCAGCTCCATTGACACTTTCTCGCTGAGGTGCGAGGTCTTGGTCAGCGAGAAGTCGAAGTTGGCGTAGTTGGGCGAGTTGAAGGCGTTGCGGCCTTCGCTGCCCGGATGCGGGTCGATGCAGGTGTTATAGGTTGGGCTTGCTGGGTTGGTGTCCACGGTGCATGGCGCGGCGAACGCGGCCAGGTTGAGCAGGTTGGTGCCGCTCGTGCCAGCGTACGGATTGCCGACGATGTCCGGCCGTCCAAAATACTCGCCGCTTCCGTTGTAATTGCCTCCGAGCAGGGTTTCAAACAGGTAGCTGACCGTGTAGGGCTGGCCGGTGGCGAAGTTGAACATGCCGTCCAGCGCCCATCCGCCGAGGATCTTCTCCGCATGGTGAGCCTGGGGTAGTTTGTAGGTCCAGTACCACTGCAGGCGCTGACGCACGTCGAAGTTGGAACTGGCGCGCTCGCCGCGAGGGTTCCAACTGTTGTCGGGCATCGCGGCGTTGGGAACAAAGTCCAGTCCGTCGCTGGCCGTGTCGATCGAGTGCGCCCAGGTGAAGTTCAGCGTGGAAGTGAGATTGTGCCAGTTCTGCAGCTTCAGCGTGCCTTGCAGCGAATTGTAGTTGGACATGGCGCTGGTTTCGATCTGGTTGATGTAGTAGAGCGGAATCGTGCCCAGCGATGCGTAGGTGTAGCTCGGGAAGCACTGGTTGCCATAGGTAATCGTCTGGCCGTTGCCGCAGTTATCCACGCTGCCCGCCACGTTGTTGACCTGGTTGAGATCGCGGAAGCGGTAGAGGTGGCGTCCCTGCGAGCCCACATAGCCGGCCTGGGCGGCAATCGTTTTGGTGAGCTGCGCCTCGATATTGAAGTTGTAGGAGACGTACCTNNGTTGCAAAGCCGATGCCGTTGAAAGCCGGTCCGGCCTCTCCGGCGTTGGTGTTGTAGGCCTGGTTGCCGACGAAGAAGTCCTGCGAGGCGGCGTCGTAGAACAAGCCCACCCCGGCGCGGAAGACCAGCTTGCCATTCCCCGCCACATCGTCGGCCAGGCTGAGACGGGGCGCAAAGTTGGTCAGGTCCTTCGGATAGAGCGACGCTGGGCCGCCCGTGGCGCCCACTGTTTCCAGGCCCCCGGTTTTCACATCGAAGATGCTGAAGGCATTGTTCTGGGCTCCGATCACGCCAAAGTAATCCCAGCGCAGGCCGTAGTTCACCGTGAATCTGCTGCTCATGTGCCAGGAGTCAAGCAAGTAGGCGCCCGCGCCATTCTGATAGGAGTAGCGCGTGCCTTCGCCTTCGGCGGAACTGGAACCGATGGGGTCGATCGAGCCCGCCAGGAAATCGTCAAAGCTGTCGAAGACCAGCTTGCCGCGATGCCCTGAATCGATGAAGCTGTTGATGAACGTGCGCCGCCACTCGACCCCGGCCTTGTAGCTGTGCCGCCCTTTGACGAGCGAGACGTTGCCGAAGAGCTGATAGTTGGTGTCGATGCGCCCGCGCGAGTCGCTGGCGGTCGATCCGATGGGGCTCAGACTGCCCACGTCCATGGTCGGCAATCCCAGGTCGCGCGGCGAGAAGTCCGGCGACAGAGTATTCAGGCCGTACGCGGTGTCCGGATTGAGGCCGAAGTCCTGGGGCAGAAACTGCTGCAGGAATCGGTTGTAGCCGCCGCGCACCTCGACGATCAGATTCGGTTTCGGAATCGAAGTATACGAGAGCGAAACGATATTGACGTGCGTGGGGGTCGAGGTGTTGAAGCCCGGCGCGCTGCTGCCGGTATAGAGCATGCCCAGCGGAAAGCTCTGCATGCCGTGGCTGTAGTAGTAGCGTCCGGTGAGCAGGTCGCCGGGGCTGAACAATTTCAGATGCTGATCGACCTTGGCGATGACGTTGTCGCTGTTGTTCAGGAAGGGCGTTGTAAAGGTCGCATTGCCGCCTGTCGCCGGCAAAGTACCCCAGGGCTTGCTCCCGAGCAGGCTGTTGATCACCGGGTTGATGGCGCCGATTGTGGACACATAGGTATCGATATCGGATTGCCCCGGCACTGTGCCCAACTGCGGCAGGCCGCCGTTTTCTCTCTGCCCTTCGTAGGAAAGCGTAAAGAAGGTGCTGTCTTTGACGATGGGGCCGTCGACCAGGCCGCCGAATTGATGGTTCGTGAACGAGTTTTTGGGTTGTGCCGTGGTATTGAAATAGTTGCGCGAGCTCAGCGCGCCGTTGCGGAAATACTCAAATGCGCTTCCGTGAAACGCATTCGTGCCGCTCTTGGTCACAATGTTGACGGTCGCGCCCGCACTGCGGCCAAACTCAGCCTCCGGGCTGCCAGTCACGGGAAGCTCCGCCAGCGCATCCACGGGAAGAATGGTCGAAGGCGCACCCCACACGCCCGCCTGGTTGATCGACGGCAGGTTGCGGTAGCCGTCGTTCATGTCCGTGCCGTCCAGCAGATAATTATTCGACCGTCCGCGGTTGCCGTTCAGGCTGAACAGCCCATAGGAGCCCGCCGACTCGGTCGATCCCACCGGATCGCTCGAGGCTCCGGGAACCAGTTCCAACAGCTTGGTATAGTCGCGTCCGTTCACCGGCAGCTCGGTCGCCTCGGCCGATTCAATGGTGCCGCCTGTCGTGTTGCTCGTGGTCTCCACCAGCGGAATGTCGGCGTTCACCTCAATCACTTCTTCTACCGCGCCGGTCGCAAGCTTGGCGTCCGCGCGCGCTGCCGAGCCCACGCTCACCGGGATGTTGGTCAGCGTCGTGGTGCGGAAGCCTTCCTTGGCCACGGTAATGCTGTAGGTGCCCAGCGGCAGTTCCGAGGCCACGTATCCGCCCAGGTCATTTGTGGTCACCGATCGGTTCAGCCCGGTGCCGGGGCTGAACACCTTCACGCTCGCCCCCGGAATAGCCGCTCCGGTGCTGTCCGTAATCGTGCCTTGAATGCTTCCGCGGAACGTCTGCGCAGAGGCGGTAAAGACAGAGATGAGGGCGAATAACACAGACAATACACCGATAGTGCGGCTGCTCATAAGGCCGTGCTCCTGAAGGTTGTGATATATGAGATTGCTAAAATATTAACACTCATTCTCCTGAAGCGAGATAAGAATGGTATAAGGAATTTGCAATTCTCCCCGGATGGGCAGCGCTCTAAAGGTATCCGCCGCAAAGATGGCAGTCTATGTATAGCGCTCGTGATTCTGCGAATCCATTCCATAACAAACACATAATAGGAGCCTTAAATCCGTTAACTAAAACAAGCGTTCCCCGCCGCATCACCTGCGATTTTGTAAAATGCTCTCCACTGCGCTTTGCCGGCACCCGAGCGGTGTATCCTCATCCCTGAATGAAGCGCATACTTACCGCTGCTATCCTGATCCCGATCGTCCTCTTGCTCGTGTTTTTGGGTCCCCGTTGGCATCTGCTTTTTACCATCGCCGTCACCTCGGTTGCGGCACTGGCTGCATGGGAGTTCCTGGGTCTGGCGGAGCGGAGCGGAGCCAATCCGCCGCGCATCGCCGTTCTCGTTGCTCTTGGGTCGCTGTTTGGCGTCAACTTTCAATGGCCCGACCACACCACCGCCATCTTCGGCATCCTTTCCCTGGCCCTGCTGGTCTATTGCACCTTTTTCAGGCCGGTGGAGCAAGTCATGGCCGACGCGGCCACCTCCATCTTCTGCCTGCTCTATGTAGGCTTTACGCTCATCGCCCTGCCTACGCTACACGAGGCGGCCAATGGCCCGTCCCTGGTCGCGTTCCTGCTGTGCGTGGTCTGGGTTGGGGATATCGCCGCGCTCTACGTGGGGCGCGCCTGGGGCCGTCACAAATTGGCGCCAAGCATCAGCCCCAACAAGACATGGGAGGGCGCCGCGGGCTCGATGGCCGGCAGTGTGCTGATGGCCGCCGGCCTTTGGGGCCTGGCGGAGCTGCTCGAACAGTGGGACTCCGTTATCCTCTCCTATCCTGGGGATATCTGGTATTGGCTGGTGCTGGCCGCCGTGGTCAACGCCGCAGCCCAGGTAGGCGATCTGTCAGAGTCCGCGCTCAAGCGTTCAGCCGGCGTCAAGGACTCGGGAACCCTGCTCCCCGGACACGGCGGGGTTCTCGACCGCATCGACGCCCTGTTACTGGCTGCTCCGGTGCTGTGGTACGCTCAGGTTATTCGCCAGACTTTCTGAGAAACTGTCCAATAACTCGGTTCTTGGGTGAAGGGTACGGGCTTTAGCCCGTACTTCAAAGGCAGGAATAGTCGTGGGCTTTAGCCCCTGAGGCTTGCTTTTACGGCAGTTTACATTCCCTCAGCGGCTAAAGCCGGAAATCAAGAAAAGGCTCTCAACGTACGGGCTGAAGCCCGTACCCTTCAAGACATAGTTCTTGGGCAGGTTCTGAAGAAAATACATTGAAGCGACTCGCCATCCTCGGTTCCACCGGCTCCATCGGCCAAAGCACGCTCTCCATCGTCGAGCAGTTTCCCGACCGCTACCAGGTGGCCGCCCTGGCTGCCGGACGCAACGTCGACGAAGCCTTAGCGCAGACTGTCCGCTGGCGGCCCAAGATTGTCTCGCTGGCCACGGAAGAGCTTGCCGACCAGCTTGCAACTCGACTTAAAGAAGCCGGCGTCACCGGCATCGAAGTGGTTCACGGCACCGAGGGCACCGTTGCCTGCTCTACGCTGCCCGATGCCGATTTTGTCGTCTCGGCCATCGTCGGCGTGGCCGGCCTTGAAGCCACCCACGCAGCAATTCTCGCCGGCAAGCCTGTCGGCCTAGCCAACAAGGAGTGCATGGTGGCCGCCGGCGAAATTCTTACCGCCGCGGCCGGCAAGCAGAATGTGCCCATCCTGCCCATCGACAGCGAGCACAACGCCGTCCACCAGTGCCTGCGCGTGGGCGCGCATTCTGAAGTCAAGACCATCTGGCTTACGGCCTCAGGCGGACCCTTCCGCCAGCTTCCGCTTGACCAGTTTGCCTCCATCACCCCAGCGCAGGCCCTCAAGCATCCAACCTGGGTCATGGGCCGGCGGATCACCATAGACTCGGCGTCAATGTTGAATAAGGGCCTTGAAGTCATCGAGGCCTGCCGGCTTTTTGACGTGCCGCCTGCGCAGGTCAGGGTGATTGTCCATGCCCAGTCCACCGTTCACTCGCTGGTGGAGTACGTCGACGGATCGATCCTGGCGCAGATTTCAGTCACCGACATGCGCCTTCCCATTCTCTATGCCCTGGCCTGGCCGGAGCGCCCAGCCTCCACTCTCACCTTCGACCTGGGGGCCCTGCGCCACCTCGATTTCGAGCCGCCCGACCTGGAGCGATTCCCCTGCCTGCGGCTGGCCTTTGAAGCGGCCGAAAAGGGCGGTTCCCATTGCATTGCCCTCAACGCAGCTGACGAGGTAGCCGTAGAGGCATTCCTCGAAGGTCGTATCCCCTTCATGGGAATCCCGCGTACAATTGAACAGGTGCTCGCATCCACGCCGGAGGCCCATCCCGCGACGATTGCGGAGGTGCTCGCCGCCGACCGGGAGGCGCGCAAAACGGCTCATGCCCTGCTCCCATAAGTCAGCGAAGAACTGGCCCGGTTCAAAGTTTGGTGAGTCAAGCAAGGAAGTTGGGCGCCCACGCAGCTCATCGAACACCGCTTTAAGGAAGTAACCGCTCATTTATGCATGAATTTCTAGTTTCAACCGCAGCTTTCGTCGTCCTTGTCGGCGTAATGGTGATCGTCCACGAGTTTGGACATTTTGTTGTTGCCAAGCTCTGCGGAGTGCGCGTCGAGGCGTTCTCGTTTGGCTTTGGACCGCGCCTCTTCGGCGTCAAGTACGGAGAGACCGACTACAAGGTTTGCCTGCTTCCCCTGGGCGGCTACGTCAAAATGACCGGCGAGACTCCGGATCAGATCAGTGGAGAGGCTGCGGAGACAGACAACCAAAAGCTGGCCGTGGACGCCGGCTCCTTCACCACCCATCCCCGCTGGCAACGAATCCTGATTGGATTGGCCGGCCCGACCTCAAACTTCGCTCTGGCTCTCGTCCTAATGCTCTTTTACTACAGCTGGATCAATGAGGTTCCCCTGGTTCAAGTCAAATCGACGACCGTAGACTGGGTAATCCCTGACTCGTCCGCGGCGGCGGCCGGCATTCAAACCGGCGACGTCGTCACTGGTTTTGACAACGTAGAAAGCCCTAGCTGGGAGCGGATTCGCGAGCAGGCAATTCTGAATGCCGGCCAGCCGGTTCCCGTCAGCGTCGAGCGCGGAGGCAATGCCCTCAACTTCACGTTGCGGGTGCCTGCGTCCGCCAAGAATGACGATTTCGACCTGGGCGATGCAGGACTGGAGCCCCAGTACCTGCCCGGTCCGATCGTGGTCGCGGAAGTTGCTCCGGGAACCCCCGCGGAACAAGCTGGCCTGCGCGCCGGCGACGCCATCGACGCGGTTGACGGCCATGCCTTCCATAGCGTTGATGCGCTGGTAGCCTACATGAAGGCCGGGCAAGGCAAGCCCATTGACCTGTCGGTGCTGCGCAACGGCGCAACCTTGCACCTGGCGGCGCATCCCGCCAAGCTCGACGCCAGCGGCTATAAGCTGGGGTTCGTCTGGGTTCCTCCGCCTTTCCACCAGGACCCGCTGCCGCTAGGGAGGGCCTTCACCAAGGCCACCAGTTTCTGTTCCGACAACTCCCTGCTTATTTTCGAGGTGTTGCAGCGGATCTTCACCCACCGGATCGCCGTCTCGCAGCTAGCTGGTCCCGTGGGCATTGCCCGCATGGCCGGCGATGCCGCGGAGATGAAGGGATGGCTTCCCAAATTCGGACTGGCCGGCGAAATCAGCCTCAACCTCGGCATCCTCAATCTGATGCCCTTTCCGATTCTCGATGGCGGCCTGATTCTTCTGCTGCTGATCGAGAGCGTCATCCGCCGCGATATCAGCATCAATGTCAAAGAACGCATCTACCAGGCCGCTTTTGTGGTACTGGTCGCCTTCTTCGCATTCATTATCTTCAACGACGTGACCAAGCTGCCCATCTTCATGCACGCGAAGCCGTGAGGACAGTGGACAGTGAACAGTGGACAGGGAACAGTGGACAGTGAACAGTGAACAGTGGACAGTTAGCGGTGATTTGTGGAAATTATAAAAACGGGCTCGGCAGTGCAATCTTTTCGGGACCTGCAGGTTTGGCAAAGGTCTATGCAACTGACGGTCGCAATCTATCGACTTACACAGAACTTTCCGCGCGAGGAAATTTACGGATTGACCAGCCAGATCAGGCGCTCGGCGGTTTCCGTACCAAGCAATATTGCAGAAGGACAGGGACGGCTGAAGACTGGCGAGTTTCGCCAGTTTCTGGGCGTCGCACGCGGTTCAAATTGCGAGTTACAGACGCAATTGGAAATCGCGCGCGCACTTAAGTTCGGTGACCCCGAGCATATCGATGAAGCTGAAAATCTTTCCCACGAGGTTGGAAAGATGCTCTTTGTGATGCTCGACTCTCTTAAGACCGCCAATCACTGATCGCTGCCAACTGTTTACTGTTCACTGTCAGGAGTCATTCTATGTCCGTCACTACCCAGGTGCGAGTGCGCTACGCGGAGACCGACCAGATGGGCATTGTCTACTATGCCAACTACCTGGTCTGGTTTGAGATTGGCCGCGTGGAGCTGTTGCGTTCCCTGGGCCTGGCCTACAGCCAGTTGGAAACCGAGCACGAGTGCATTCTGCCGGTGGTCGAGGCCAGTTGCCGCTATCGCTCCCCGGCTCGCTACGACGACGAAATCCTGATTGAAACCCGCCCCGCTCTGCTGCGCGGCTCGGTGCTCAAGTTCGCTTATCGCATCCTGCGCAAGGCCCCCGAAGGCGAGCAGCCCACGCTGCTGGCGGAAGGCGAAACGGTGCACGTAGTCTGCGACGACCAGTTGAACAAAAAGCCCCTACCCGCACATTATGCCGCTGCGTTGCGCGCGCTCATGGCGCAAGAGTAGGAAATCGTGGCAAGCTGATCACATGGAAGAGAGTGAGTACAAATCAAGGATGTGACCAGAATGAAAGCCAGAACATGGGCACCTGCCAAGCCCCAGGCCACGCGGCCAACCGATGTGGAGAAGCAAAGGATTGTCGCGGCCTGCGATGCCTTTATCCGAGACGTTCTGAAACCGCGCTTTCTGCCGCGGATTGAGCCCACCGAATGGAACTACCCGGTAGACATTCATGGCGCTTGGGCGGGAGGGCGGTATCGGTTCATACAGCGCTACCGGTCGGGCCATAAGGGAAATCGCGGAGAAGAGTTCGACGCGCCATTCGCGCGCATCGACCGCGTGGGGCCAGACCGCTTCGATATCTACTGGATGCGTCATACGGGAAAATGGTGGCGGCTCTACACTGGGGTGACGCTCACCGCGGCGCTGCAAATTCTGGAAACCGACAGTATTCTGCATCCGGTCTAGCCGAATTGGTTCTGGACACCTCCACTATACTGTTCGCATGAAAGCGCTTGAATCCTGGTCCAAGGACATGGAGCCCCTTCTTACAACCGCTCCTGAACTCGAAGACATCCTCGCCGAGCTATCAAGCCGGGAGCCTATCTTCCATCGCTCCGAATTCGGAACGGCAAGAGCCGATTTCGAGCGCATGACGGCGGAGGATTACTGGGAAACCGGCGCTTCCGGACGCCGTTATTCCAGGCAGGCCGTCCTCGACATGCTGGAAGATCGTTTTTCCGTCCCACACGCCGATGTGTGGGAGACGAGCAGCTTCCAATGCCGCAAGCTGGCCGAAGGTGTCTATCTGCTGACCTACACGCTGCTCCAAGACAAACAGCGCCTCACCCGCCGCGCGACCGTCTGGCAGAAAACATCGGAAGGCTGGAAGATTGTCTACCACCAGGGAACCATCGTTCAGGACGCGTGAGGCGGCATTCAACGCACCACGACAGCCATAGCAAATCCGTCCAGGCCCTTCACGCCTACCGTCTGCATCGCGAAAGCGCTCAGCCGCGGATGGGCCGCCATCATCTCCAGGCAGCGGCGCGGCCCCTGGATATCGGGATCGGCGCTATCGGCTTCAGTCAACCTTCCCTGGCGCGTCATGTTATCCACCACGATCACAGTTCCGCGCCGCGAAAGCTTCAACGCCCATTCGAGATACCGCGGATTGTTGCCCTTGTCGGCGTCGATAAAGATCAAATCGAACTTGCCGCCGCGCTCGGCCGCAAGCACCGGCAGGCTGTCGAGGGCCGGTCCCACGCGCACATCCACGCGCTTCAGCAGGCCGGCGCGCTTCAGATTCGCGCTTGCCACCTCCGCGTGCCTGGGGCTGAATTCGAGCGACACAATCCGACCGCCCCTGGGCAGCGCTCTCGCCATCCAGATGGTCGAGTAGCCGCCCAGCAATCCGATCTCGAGCACCCGCCTAGCCTGCGTCATCTCGACCAGCACGTGCAGAAACTTGCCCTGCAGCGGTGACACTTCGATGGCCGGCAGCCCGGCCTCGCGGTTGGCTTTCAGTGCTGCTTCAAGATGTTCGTCAGTAGGAGCCAGCAAGCTGCCCATGTACTGGTCGATCTCGGTCCACAAGGTTTTGCCTGTTTTTCTTCGTGCCATTACTTCTCCCTCGCCACCACAAAATCCGGCACCCACAGCAGGGCGCGCTTGAACTCGGAGTCTTCCAGCGGCGCCAGCGCCTTCCGGCTCTGCTCGGCGTAGCGGTCGGCGACCGTCATGGCGTATTCGACCGAGCCGTTGCGGACCAGAATATCGCGAATCTGCTGGCGGCTTACATTCTCAAAGCTTCGATCGTCCAGAACCCGCTGGATCGTTTGCCGGTCCTTGGCTGTTCCGTGGTCGATCGAATGAATCACAGAGAGCGTTGCCTTGCCCTCGCGCAGGTCGCTTGCCACAGGCTTGCCCAGAACCTCTTCGGTCGCGGTCAGGTCCAGCACATCGTCCACAATCTGGAAGGCCAGGCCGACGGTCCGTCCATAGGTAGCCAGGCGGTTCTCCTCGACCTCGCTGGCCCCTGCCAACACCGCGCCCAAACGCATGGAAACCGAAAACAGGCACGCGGTCTTGCGGAAGATCAGGTCGTAGTACTCAGCTTCGGAGACGGCTTTGCCCAGCTTTTGAATTTGCAGCAGCTCGCCCTCGACCATCTGCTGCGTCAGCCCAATCAGCAGGTCCAGCACGCGCAGACTCTTCTCTTCAAGCGCCACCCTGAAGGCCTGCATGTAAAGCCAGTCGCCCGCGAGAACGCATTTTTCATTGCCCCAGGCGGTGTTTGCCGAGGGCCGGCCTCGCCTGGTATCCGCGCCGTCGATAATGTCGTCGTGCACCAGCGTTGCGGTGTGCACCATCTCCACGACCGCGCCCAGCCGGATGGAGCCCTGGCCGTTGTAGCCCAGCGCGTGTGCCGACAGCAGCAGCAATGTTGGTCGAATCCGTTTGCCGCCGCCCTCGCGCAGATATTCGGCAATCTCCGTGATTGTGCTTACGCCGGATGCGGCATCGCGACCCAGCTCCTGCTCGATCGCCACCAGGTCGTCCCGAAGCAGATCGAAGACCTCTCTCGCCGTCGATGTCGCCAATGTGCTCAATGCCTTCCGGATCTCATCCCGATGTTCCTGTCCCGCTTAGGTTCCGTTCTTCCTGACTTCCGCGTTTTCTAATTGGATCGGTAGTTGGTGAACTGCAACTCCAACCCCATCTCTTTTGCCCGGAGCATGGCAATAATCGATTGCAACACGTCGCGGTCCTTGCTTGAAATCCGGACCGTATCGCCCTGGATGCTGGCCTGCGCCTTTTTTTTCGAGTCTTTCACCAGGCGAACGATCTCTTTGGCCTTTTCTACGGGGATGCCCTGTTGCAAGGATATCTTCTGGCGCACGCTTTTGCCCGTCGCGGGCTCAAGCTTGCCATAGGTCATGTTCTTGAGCGAGACGCCGCGCTTGACCAGCTTTTGCGCCAGGATGTCCTTGACCGCCTCCAGATGGTACTCCCCATCGGAGGCAAGCTGAATAGCGTCGTTGCCTTCGAGCGTTACCTCGGAGTTGGAAGCCTTCAGATCGAAGCGCTGGTGAATCTCCTTGAGCGCCTGATCGATGGCGTTGCGGACTTCCTGCATGTCCACCTTGCTCACAATGTCGAACGAATTCTCCTGGGCCATGGTCTTCCTGTCCTCTTGAGTTCTGTGGGCCGGCCTCGCAGCCTGTCTGGTAAGCCGGCCGGCTCCGCCAGTGCAACTCTACCAGTTTCCCACGTCCGCCTGAAGGTGAAACAGCCTCTGGAAGTTTTTCGTGGTCTCCGCGGCAATTTCTCCCCGCTCTACCCCCAAAAGCCCGGCCAAAACCAGTGCGGTGTGAATCACCCAGGCCGGCTCGTTGCGCTTGCCGCGGTCAGGCACCGGGGCCAGCCACGGCGCATCGGTTTCCACAAGCACCCCATCCAGCGGCATCCGGGCCGCCACATCTCTCAGCGGATGAGCCTTGGGATAGGTAATATTGCCGGCAAAGGAGACTAGAAACCCCATGTCCAGCGACCGCCGCGCCTGCTCCCATCCGGCTCCGAAGCAGTGCATGATGCCACCCAACCCGGTCGGCTGCCAGTGAGCCTCGAGAATCTCGAAAAGATCGTCCCAGGCGTCCGTCGCACCGTCTTTCGGCCGGCAATGGATCAGGATCGGCGTCTTTCGCGCCGCGGCAATCTCCATTTGGCGAATGAGCCCCTGGCGCTGTACATCGCGCGGCGCGCCCTCGTGGTAATAGTCCAGTCCGATCTCCCCGCAGGCAATCGTCTCCGGCTCGGCCAGCAGCCCGTCCAGCTTGGCCAGCACCGCGTCGTCGATCTCCGTCGTGTTGTGCGGATAAACGCCCGCGCTTGCATAGAGCCGCGGAATCCCCGCGCCGCTCTGGGGCAGGGAATTGAACTCGCGGCAAATCTCCAGCGTCTTATGCATCTCGGCCGGCCCCTCGCCAATGCCGATGGCCAGCACGGCGCCCACGGCCGCCTCCCACGCGCGAGCCAGCATGGCCGCACGGTCTTCCGCGTAGCGAGGGCTGTCAATGTGCGCATGAGAATCGATTAGCAAAGGTGTCCTTCAGGAATAAGAAACATCAGTTCGGTGCAATCGCCAGCGGATCAACGACGAGCAGTCCAAGGTGCTCCTTAAAGTAATCGAAGTCCGCGTCGCGATGCAGTAACTGGTGACCCTCCTCAATGCAGAAGGTAGCGACAATCGTGTCGACCGTGTTTCGGATCGTGACGCCAAGCCCGCGTAGTGTGCGGTAATTCCGCGCCGACGCGATAGCCAGCGCGGAGCTGCCGGTCTCGAAGAGCACAAACCTGCCCAAGGCCTCCACCGTCTCTGCGAACTGCCGATCGCTGCGAATGCCCTGTAACACTTCACTGAGAATCAGGCTGGTAATTCCAAGCGGTTCAATACCGATGTGCAGGTTCAGCCAATCGGCCTGATCGTTTTGCTTATCGGCCAAAAAGTCGATCATGACCGAAGAGTCGACAATAACCATGGATTAACCCAGTTCCCCGTGAGTGGCGGGATTCTGCTCTGCCGCTGGCAGATGCGCACTTTCTGGCTCTGCATCCTGTTCCGCCGAGCGCCGTTTCTTTACGATCTCCTCGTCGGAGGCGAACCAGTCGTCGTCATGGCCGCGCCAAAACACTTTACCGCGCAGCGCGCGCAGGCCTTCCTGCGCCTTGAGCCGGACAGCCAAGTGCATACTGGCTTCCACGGCCGCCTTTTTGGTGGTGGTGTTGGTTGCAGCCATGGTTTTCGTCATCAATTCGTCGTCGATCTCGATGTTGGTCCGCATAAGGCATGCCCCGATGTGTAAGGATAGCACGATTTGTGTGTATTGAATCGAGTGCCTACTTCAATCGCGCCCCCAGCGGCACTTCTTCCAGGAATCCGGCCAGGACCGGCGCTCCATCGGGCAACGATGCCGCCAGCAGCATTCCATTCGACTCGAGGCCCCTCATCTTGCGCGGCGCCAGGTTGGCCACAATCACAATCTTGCGGCCAATCAGCTTTTCCGGCTCGTAGTACTGCGCAATGCCGGCCAGAATCTGCCGCTTCTCGTAGCCCAGATCGACTTCGAGGCGCAGCAGCTTGTCCGCCTTGGGAACGCGTTCAGCCACCAGAATCTGCGCCACTCGCAGATCCACCTTGACGAAATCGTCGATGGAAATGTGCTGCGGCAATGCCGCCGTCTGCGCAGATGCATTCGCCGCGGGCGTCAAAGGCGCATCCGCAGGCGCGGTGGCTGGTGTGGTGCTCAGCCGGGCGCTTTCGAGAGCCGCCGGAACCGGATCTACTTTCGCGGTAGCAATCGGTGCGGAGTCGAGTGGAACCACGGTAGTGGGCGTCAGAGTGCCTTTCGCAAGCGCCTCGGCGTATGCTGCCGGCACCGTTGAGTTCACTGAGGGCGATGCCGTCGCCGCTTTACCTTGGCTTGCTGCTTCAATCACGGTCTTGCTGTTCTGGTCTTCGATATTTTGCATACGTTCAACCGCATCCTTCTCCGCGCGGGGAAACAGCGGCGCGGGTTCGCCAAGCTTTGTCCCGGCCTTCAGTCCGCCCCATGCGAGATTCTTCAAAAATGCCTTCTTTGCCGCTTCAGAAATTTCGCCTTGCCCGAGCTGCCGCCAAACCTTCGCGGCCGACTCCGGCAGAATCGGATACACCAGCGCTGTAATTACGCGAATCGCCTCAGCCGCCGTAGCCAGCACGCGCGCCTGCAGCAGCGCATGGTCGGTATCGGACCGCTCCGCCGGCTTCTTCCAGGGTGCATTCGCAGTCAGATACCCGTCCGTCTCCGCCACCAAATGCCAGAGACTCCTTAAACTTTCGGAGAAGTTCAGGGCATCGAACTCTGGCCCAAACGCGGCAATCGCCTGTGCCGCACTTTCGCGCAGAGCCTTCTCGGCATCCGTCTCCGCGCCCGTCCCCGGCACAATTCCGCCGAAGTATTTGTGCACCATGTTCACCACGCGGCTCACCAGGTTGCCGTAGCCGTTGGCCAGATCGCCGTTGTAACGCTGTACTAACGCATCGAAGGAAAAACTGCCGTCGTGCCCAAACGGAATCTCGCGCAACAGAAAATACCGCAGCGCATCGGCGCCGAGGACGTCTTGTACCGTCTCTGCGCGCACAATATTGCCGCGCGACTTGGACATCTTGCCCTGGTCGAACAGCAGCCAGCCGTTGGCCTTGACGGAACGGGGCGTAGGCAGGCCCGCCGCCATCAAAAACGCCGGCCAATACACGCAGTGAAAGCGGCTGATCTCTTTGCCGATCAGGTGCATATCTGCCGGCCAAAACTTCTTGAAACGCTCTTGGTCTGACGGATCGTCCGACCCGTAGCCCAGCGCCGAAATGTAGTTGACCAACGCATCCAGCCACACATACACCACGTGCTTCTCGTCGCCAGGCACCGGAATGCCCCACGAAAAACTCGTGCGGCTGACCGACAGATCCTTGAGCCCCCCGCGGACAAAAGAAATCACCTCGCGCCGCGTTGACTCCGGCCCCATGAACCCAGGATTCGATTCGTAAAACTCCAGCAGCTTGCGCTCGAAGGCAGACAACTTGAAGAAATAATTCTCCTCGCTCACCGTCTCGGTGATGCGCCCGCAATCGGGGCACGGTGTGCCCGGCGGCCCATCGACATAGGCCTCGTCGGAGACGCAATACTGCCCCGTGTAGCTGCCCTTGTAAATAAATCCCTTGTCGCGCAGCGTCGCAAACAGCTTCTGCACGCCGCGCTTGTGGCGCTCTTCGGTGGTGCGAATAAAGTCGTCGTAGCTCAGCCCCAGCCGGTCCCACAACCCGCGAAATTCGCCGGAAATCGCCGCGGCAAATTCGGCAGGCGTACGCCCGGCCAGTTCCGCCGACCGCTCGATCTTCTGTCCGTGCTCGTCGGTGCCGGTGAGGAACCACGTCTCAATGCCCAGCGCCCGTTTCCTTCGCGCAATGGCATCGCAAACAATGGTCGAGTAGGCATGGCCCAGGTGCGGCCTGGCATTCACGTAGTAGATCGGCGTGGTGAGATAAAAGCGGTCTGGACTGGATGCTGAATTGTTCATAGGCGGGATTTTGCTATCAATTCTCCGCTAACGCCAGCCGGAAATATCAAGGCAATCTACTCTCCATCTTACGGCATTCAGCGAGGTGCGGCCGTTCACACTAACTCCGGGTGCCCCAGGTCTCGATTCTGAGACCTGGAAAATGCAAGCATCACAAGCGTCCAAGTCAAGCTGCGCTACCGCCAATCTGTTAAAATTACCTTGAAAATCAAGGATTTCTGAGGCCCGCCTGACGTGTATCTCGAACTGCAAAATCGTTTCGCCGAACATCTTCGCGGTGTTCTCAAGTCAAAGTACGATCTCGAACTCGAAAACATTCCCATCGAGATTCCCCCGGAGCTGAAATTCGGCGAACTCTCGACTCCCATTGCCTACGAGCTGGCCCGCAAACTTCGCAAGGCGCCCAAGATCATCGCCCAGGAGATTGTCGCCGCTCTCGGTACGCTCGATGGCTTCGCCGGTTTTGAAGTCGCCGGCGCAGGTTACATCAACGCGCGTTTCGACCGTGCCGCCAGCGTACGCCTCATTGCAAGCGGTGAAGGCCTCGAACTCAAATCCAGCGGCCTGCATTCTCTTGTAGAGCACACCAGCATCAATCCCAACAAGGCCGCGCACATCGGCCACTTGCGCAATGCGATTCTCGGCGACACCTTCGTCCGCCTGCTGCGCGCCGCCGGCCAAAAAGTCGATATCCAAAACTACATCGACAACACAGGCGTACAGGTTGCCGATGTGGTGGTCGGCTTCCTTCATCTCGAAGGCCGCTCTCTGGCCAATGTTCGCGCGCTTCTCGACGAACTCAAGCAGAAGGGCGAACGCATCGACTACTACTGCTGGGATCTCTACGCAAAGACCTCGCAATGGTACGAGCAGGGAAGCGATGCAGAAAATGCGGAGCGCAAAAAACTGCGTTACGCCACGCTGCACGAGCTCGAACAAGGCGGCAACGAGACCGCCGAAGTCGCCGAGCTGATCTCGACCGCCGTCCTGCACCGCCATCTTGAAACCATGTTGCGCCTCGACATTGAATACGACTTTCTGCCCCGCGAGAGCGAGATACTTCACCTCAAATTCTGGGACGCCGCTTTCGAGCAACTCAAGAAAACCGGCGTGCTTTACTTCGAGAACGAAGGCAAAAACAAGGGCTGCTGGGTGATGACCCGGCCCGGCGCTTCAACGCAGCTTGTACAAAATGAGGACGGCGACAAGGACGTCGACGAAGACGCCAAAGTCATCGTCCGCTCCAACGGCACTGTCACTTACGTCGGCAAAGACATCGCCTATCACCTCTGGAAGTTTGGGCTGCTGGGCAAGGACTTTGGTTACAAACCCTTCTTTACTTATCCGGACAACGAGTGCTGGATCTCCGCGGTAAAAGGCGACGAACCCCATCCGCACTTCGGCGGCGCGCAGGCCATCTACAACGTCATCGACACGCGCCAGTCCGATCCGCAGGCCAACGTCATCCAGGCTCTGCGCGGCATGGGCTACACCGAACAGGCCGATCGCTACACGCACTTCAGCTACGAAATGGTGGCGCTCACGCCGCGCTGTGCCGTCGAGCTCGGCTATGACATTTCCGCCGAAGACCTGGCACGGCCTTACATCGAGGTCAGCGGCCGCAAAGGATTTGGCGTTAAAGCAGATGACCTGATCGACAAACTCATCGCCGCTACGCGCGCTGAAGTCGACGCGCGNNGGCGCCCTGCGCTACTTCATGCTCAAGTTCACGCGCAACTCGGTCATCGCTTTCGACTTTAAAGATGCGCTCAGTTTCGAAGGCGAGACCGGACCTTACATTCAATACGCCGTCGTCCGCGCCCGCAACATTTTCCGTAAGGCTGCAACCACGCTCGATGAGGTGTTGCACGATTTCGCCGCCATCAATCCCGTCTCTTACCTCGCCGGCGAAGAGAACGAAGACATCTGGGCTTTGTGGCTGCGCGCCGCGCGCCGCACNNCTGGTGCTTGAGCAGTGCATCGCAACCTCCGAGCCCGCTTATCTCGCCAAGCACGCCTTTCAGCTAGCGCAGGAGTTCAACAACTTCTATCACCGCCATCACATCCTTACTGAAGAGGACCCGGCGCGTAAGACATTCCTGCTCTCGACCGCCGCGGTAGCGTTGCGCGAGTTGGTCGTTGTGTTGGCTTGGCTGGGCATCGAAAGTCCAGAGGCAATGTAAAGGCAGCTTCCAGGACTCTGACCGCATGATTTCGTACCTTGAATTTCTGCTATCCCAGGTCCCAAAATCGGGACCTGGGGCACCCGCAATTGGTGCAAAAACAAGCCGCCGGAGACCTGGCTTTTAGCCAACCTTTCAGACGTCACGCTGGTTCAACTTGCGAAGAAGATGCCGCGCTCGATTTCCTGGGCGGCCTGCGCCACAGATTCCGGGCGCCCCAAGTCGCGCCATCGATATCGATCCGCGCTAAATCCGGCGATCCTTTCTCCCTGTGCGGCAAGATGCAGATAAGCGTCGATGATGGAAAAGGCGCCAATCTCCGCCATCTTCGCGAAGATCTTCGGAGTGAGGATGTGAATGCCGCAAAAGGCTAGCGCTTGCGCCGCCGTCGCGCTGCGCGCAAACTCCGGCTCTCCTTCGCCCGCGGCCCTGCGCCCGCACAGCATGTTCTCTTCGTCAAAGAGCAAGTAGCGCTTCGTCTCCCGGTCCTGCACCGCAAGCGTCGCCAGAGCGCCCTGCTCCTTGTGAAAGCGCACCATGCCTGCGAGGTCGATGGTACTGATCACATCCACGTTGTGCACAATGAACGGGTCGTCGCTCGTACCGCCGGTGTCTTCAAGAAAAAACCATGCGGCCTTTTTCAGGCCGCCGCCAGTGTCCAGCAGTTCTTCCTCGCGCGAGATTTCAATCCTCATGCCGAAGTTGCGGTTGGCCTTCAGGTATTCGTCAATCGTCTCGGCGCAGTGATGGGTATTCACAATCGCTTCGGTCACGCCAAACTGCCGCAGCCGGGCCAGCGCGATTTCCAGCATCGAGCGTCCGCCAACCATCACCAGTGCCTTCGGACGGTCGTCAGTGAGTGGCCGCAGGCGCGTGCCCAGGCCCGCAGCAAGCACCATAGCCTTCATTTAGACAGCCTTTCAGACGTAGCCTCTGTGGCCATGTGCATCTTTTCAAGCTCCACATGCCGCAGCACCACTTCCACGCCGCTCGATCCGCGCAGATGCTTCGCAAGCTGCTCTGCCAGATACACCGACCGATGCTGGCCGCCGGTGCAGCCGAACGAGACCATCAGGCTTGAGAACCCGCGGCGCCGATAGGTGGCTACGCTCGCATCCACCAGCGCCATCGCATGGGCAAGAAACGTGCTCACGCTTTCCTCGCGGCTCAGGTAATCGATCACCGCGCCGTCCCGGCCGGTCAGGGCGCGGAACCGCTCCTCTCGTCCTGGGTTGGGAAGCCCGCGCGCATCGAACACAAACCCGCCGCCGTGTCCCTCTTCATCCTTGAGCGCCGATTGGTGGAACGAGAAACTGAAGATCCGCACCGTCAGTCCCGCCGCCGGCGCCGTTAGCCCCTCAAGTTTTTCCGACGAACCTATCGCTTCCAGAGCCTCCATCAGCGCGGGCAGCGCGATGGGAAGCTTTACATTCTCCGCCAGCCAGCGCAGGTTTTTGAGCGCGTAGGGAACGCTCTCAAGAAAATGCGCCTTGCGCTCGTAAAATCCCCTGAAGCCGTAGGCGCCCATCGCCTGCAAAATGCGCACATAAACATACGCGTAATAGTGCTCCATGAACGCGCCGCGGTCGAGGTCGATCAAACCCGCAAGGCAGTCGAGATAGTGGTCCAGCAACTGCTGCCGCATCGCAGGCGGCAGGTCGGCCTTGCCGTCGAAAAGCAGCGAGGCAATGTCGTATTGCAGCGCGCCCTTACGCCCGCCCTGGTAGTCCAGAAAAAACGGCCCTCCCTCGCGCAGCATCACATTGCGCGATTGAAAATCCCGATACAGAAAATAGTCGCGGTTTGCCGTCAGAAGAAATTTTGTGAGCTTGTCAAAGTCGTGTTCCAACGACTGCTCGTTGAAGGGCACGCCGGCCAAGCGCAGAAAATAGTACTTGAAATAGTTCAGATCCCAGGCAATGGACTGACGATCGAAGCTCGATCGCGGATAGCAGACCTTGTAATTCAAGTCCCTGCCCGCCACAACCTGGAAACGCGGCAGTATCGCGACGACTTTGCGATACGCGTCCATGGCCCGCGGATCGATGCTTTCTCCGCTGCGATGCGCGCCCAGAAATTCGAACAGCGTGGTGTCGCCCAGGTCCTCTTCCAGGTACGCGCCCTGGCTCAAATCCTGCGTGTAGATCTCCGGAACCGGCAAAGCATGGCTGCGAAATTGCTTTGAGAACTCGATGAATGCAACATTCTCTTCGCGGGCAGTGGAGAGTATGCCTATAGCGCTCGTCCCGCCGCTTCTGAGCCGGACGATCGCGCGCCCCGAGCCGCCCAGTTGGCCTTGAAGCGGCTTCACTTCGTCTGGCGGGAAACCGTAATGCTGCTCGAAAAGCTGTCTTAGAACGTCCATGAACCTCTTTCCGGAAAAATGCGCATGCTGCTACACAAAGATACGCAGCCGACGGCCATGGAATCAAATCTCCAGGCAGACCGGAGCTCGAGACTTAAGCCAGACATTCGGCCCGATGCGTGGCTCGATTTTCCGGGGGGTGTCGTGACGCATAGCTGCCGCCCCGTTTGCCGCGGCAGATGAGATATGGGAAAGCACTGAAAGCTAGTCTGGTGAAACTGAAGTTCGTGTCGTAAGTCTGGCGGAGATTCTTCAAAAAAGGACAGCAGGTTAGCTTCCGCTTCGCGGAAATGGCAAGTTGGCAAGTTAGCGGATTTGCGCGACGGCAAGATGTTCAACGCACGGGTGATTTGGGGGACGATGGAACGGTCCAGACTTGACGATTGGATTTGTGGAACGAACTTTCGACTCAGGACGCTAGCAACTGCCTTCAATCGCGCCGCCGCCGCTGGTGCGTGGAGGGAATATTCATATCCTCGCGGTACTTGGCGACGGTGCGGCGGGTAAGCTGAATGCCTTGAGATTTGAGCATCGCGGCAAGCTGGTCGTCGGTCAGGGGATGACGTGCATCTTCATCCTCGATCAGCTTTTTCACTTTGCGCTTCAGCACCAGCAGCGGGGTGTCGGCGCCCTCGGGACCGTTCGAGCCCTCGGAGAAGAAGAAGCGCAACTCCAGCACACCCTGCGGCGTGTGCGCATATTTGTTGGCCACGGCACGGCTGATCGTCGAGGGGTGAACGCCGATCTCTTCGGCCACTTCCTTGATCATCATGGGCCGCAGCGCTTCGACGCCACGGTCGAGAAACTCCTGCTGGCGGCGAACAATCACTTCGCAGGTGCGCAGAATCGTGCTCTTCCTCTGCGCGATGTTGCGCATCAGTTGCATCGCGGAGCGGAACCGCTCCTTCACATAATCCTTGACTTCTTTATCGGTGTTCTCCGCTACCAGCATGCGCCGGTAGCGCTGGCTCAGCCGCAGGCTGGGCATGTCCTCCTCGTTCATCGACACAACCCACTCGCCGCCGCGCTTCAGAAAAACCACATCGGGTTCAATCAGCCGCGTCTGTTCGCGGTTGTAAAGGCGGCCCGGCCGCGGGTCAAGGGTACGGATGAACTCCATCCCCAATTGGGCCTCTTCAGTGGTAATCATCGCTGCCCGCGCCAGGTCTTTCAGGTCCCGCTTTTGCAGCAGATGCAAGTGACGGTCCACAATCAGCACCGCTACCTCCATGCTGCGCCGGCGCTCTTCAAGCTTTTCCTCGGCCTCGGCCTTGAGGCTGCGATGAGGATTTTCTTCCTGCTCTCCCGGCCGCTTTGCATACAAATGGTCAAACTCTTGCTGCTGTGCCGCGATCTGGATCAGCAGGCACTCGCGCAGGTCTCTGGCCGCAACTCCGGCCGGGTCAAGATGCTGCACGCAATCGATGCCGCCGCGCACCAGCTCAAGCGCCTCTGCCTGCTCCGGAGGAGCGCTCGCCAGCGCCGACCCATTCCCAGGCGTCCGATTTCCAGACACGCCGTTTCCATGCGCCCCATTGTCTGAAGACCAGCTCCCGTCAAACTGACCGAGCGCCGCGGCCAGCTCTTCGTCGCTTGCGGCCAGATAGCCATCCTCATCCAGATTGCCGATCACCAACTCCGCGGCCCGGCGCAATCCCGAAGCCAGGCTCAGAGCCCCCAACTGCCACGCCAGGTGATCGGACAGAGTCGTAGGCTGGGAGAGAAAGTTCTCAAACGAGGGCTTCTCGCTGTCTTCATACTCCGGCTGTGTGCGATAGCCGGGGTCAAGATAATCCTGGAAGTACGATCCGAAATCGACCTCTTCAAACGGGTCTTTGGGAGGGGCCGCGGGCTCTTCAACCCCTTTGTCGACAAGAACCAGCCGTTCCTCCCGTTCGTCGCGCTCCTCGCGGCCCGCAACTTCATCCAACATCGGAACCGATTCGTCAATCTCTTCCAGGACGGGATTCTCCACCATCTCGGCATCGATCATCTCCTTGAGCTCGAGCTTGTTGAGGGCAAGCACACTGACCATCTGCATCAGGCCAGGTGTCAGAACCTGGCGTTGCGATACTCGTAAGGTCAGTCTTGGTTGCAGCAATGCCATAAATGGGACTCGTTCCCTGTTTGGGACTTGATACAAGTCTAGTCTTGCAAGAAAAATCCTAGAGCGAAAAAATGCACAGGTTCATACAACTTTCCGGTTTTTGGCAACCATCCAAAAGGGGATTCTGTTTGAGAATTTTTTCTTGGCTTTGCGCCAGGGATGCTTGACAGTTTTCCCGGACAGGCTGCCCCCGGAACTCCTTCTATACCAGCCGCGCGATCCTCTTCAGCCCAGCGAGAATCCCTCCCCTAGATAGACGCGCCTCACTTCCATGTCGTTTCCCAGTTCGTGGGGAGTTCCGGCGCGAAATATTCGGCCCTCGGCAATAATGTAGGCGCGGTCGGTGACGCTCAGCGTCTCGCGCACGTTATGGTCGGTAATCAGTATTCCTATGCCTCCGGCCTTCAGGTCGAAGATGATCTTCTGCAACTCCAGCACCGCAATGGGGTCGATGCCGCTGAAAGGCTCATCCAGCAGGATGAAATTGGGCTGAATGCACAAGGCGCGCGCAATCTCGACCCTTCTGCGTTCGCCGCCCGAGAGCGCGTAGCCCCGCGTGGTGCGGATGTGGCCCAGGTTCAATTGGTGGATCAGCCGCTCGGCCCTGGTCCTTCGCTCGCGGTTGCCCAGCGGCTGCGCCTCCAGGACCGCCAGGATGTTCTCCTCCACGGTGAGCTTGCGGAAGACCGAAGGCTCCTGGGGCAGATAGCTGAGGCCGAAGTTGCGCGCCCGCAGGTACATGGGCAAACGCGTAATGTCGGTCTCGTCCACCAGCACGCGCCCGGTTTCGGGCGCCACCAGTCCCACGATGATGTAGAAGCTGGTCGTCTTGCCGGCGCCGTTCGGCCCCAGCAGTCCCACCACCTCCCCGCGCGAAATCTTCAGGTCAACGCCGCGAAGAACCTGCCGTCCCTTGTACGACTTGCCGATTCCTTCGGCTATCAGTGTTTCCATCTATTTGTGCTGCTCGCTTCTGCCTTGTCCCTGGCGCACAGTGGTTTCCGTTCTGGTTTCGCGTCCGCCGCCTTCGATACTGACGCTATCATCGCGGCTACTGAAAATCAAAGCCTCGCCGGTCACGTTGCCCCGCGCCGCATCTGTGATACGCGGCGGCGCGGCCGCGGTTCCCGTCAGCACATACTCCCCGGTCTTGCTTGCATAAGTCAATTGCTCTCCGGTTCCCCGGCGGCCAGGGGACGCGATCACCACGTGTCCGCTCGCCGTCATGCGATCGACCTGTCCCTGCCCGGCATCCCTGGCCGCGCCTTTGCCCGCCGGCAAAAGATAGAGTTCCACCTGGCTGGAGACAACGGTCGCAGTGCCCGTCTCCGCAACCACCGGCCCCAGCGCGCCTGCAACCATCACCGCCTTGCGCTCGATGTCGGAGTAATTCAGCTCGCCGCCCCGCACCCGCATCACGGAAGGCCCGCCGGATCCGCTGCCCTGGTTCACAGCCGATTCCTTGTCTGCACCGGAGCCCGCACCGGAACCCGCGCCCGAACCGGCTTCCAGGCCCCCGGCGCTCAACATCACTACCCTCACCGGCTCCGCACGGTCCGCACTGCGCGCAACCAGCGTCTTCGTCCGCCTGTCGATCGTAATCGCCGGCCCGGCGATCGAGTTGGCCTGCTGCCACAGCCGCGCATGGCCGCTGAACGTAACCTCATCGTGCGCGCGGTTCAGTTGCGCCTCCTGGGCAATCGCGTGCGCCGGACCCTGCCCGCCCAGAGTCATGCTTTGCTGGCCGCTGACGACGCCTGCCTTCGCATTGCCACTCTTCCCGCTATCCAACCACGTCGCCTTCACGTTTCCGCGCGCAAACGCATCGCCCGACTCCTGCGACACGTCGAGCCTGTCCGCTGTCAGTTGCATTGCGCCATCTTCCACGCGCGGGTTCATCGTCAAGCGCAGCCATTGCCCCGCGCCCTCATACACGGCATGGCCCGCCGTGGCCCGCATCGGCGGCTCCATTTGCTCGCCGGGCTTGGCCGCTGGCTGCTGCACCAGCACTACATGCCCATCCAGCACCGCCGACTGAATCTGCGCAGCGCCAGCGGCTTCGCTGTTTCTTAAACCCGCCGCCCCCGCTCCAGCCGGACCGTGCATATCGAAGCTAGCTGTCAGCCGGTCGCCGGTCGCGGTCTCCGTCGCGCCCGCCGCGGTGGTTTCCTCAATGCCAGCATGGCCCGCGCCGGTCATCGACGTCAGTGTCGAATTCGGTCCAAACTGCCCCGTCAGCTCGTCGGCGGCCAGCCGCGAAGGCACGGGAGCCGCCTTGCCGCGCTGGCTTTCGCCTGTAATCACCACCCCGCCGGTGCCGTGGATTGAGGCCGGTTCCACCTCTCCATGCCGCGCGTTGCCATGCCCCGCGTCTCGAAAAGCCACATCCGCCACCGGCGAGCGCCACGTCCGGCTCATCCGCTGCGTCGCTCGACCGGAGTTTTCGGCAGTCTGGCTCACCTCTTCGCTATCGATCTGCACACCGCGTTCCAGGTGCGCCAGGCTCAGTTCGCCGTGCTTGCTGAACTCGAGCTCGGCGGCGGGCGACGTCGCATGAATCTGCCGGGCGCCGTTCACCGAGTCCATCCGCACGCCGCCCTCCAGATGTCCGTGCCGGGGCTGGTTGTGCTCGTCGAACTCCATTGACCCCTTGGGCGCCGCCAGGTGTCCGCCGGTTGCAGTGGCCAGCGTAAAGCCGTTTGTCGCTTCCATTCGCACTGCCGAACCATCTGCGCGGAACAGAATTGTCGCCTCCTTTGCGGTTGCTTGTCCGCCGCGGTAGCCGGCCGTGGCCTCACTCAAACTGCACGCCAGGTTGTCGCGCTCAAAGACCGCATGTTGCGCATGAATCCCCACCGTGTCATTGCCGCGCCGCGTGGTCAGCTCCACCGCGCGCGCCAAAACCAGAATGCCCTGCTGCGAGTCGTAGGTGGCGCCCTCGGAGCTGCCCGAGCCTTGGTTCATCGAGAAATCAACGTGCTGACTGGTGGTGGTCACGCCGGTATTCCAGTCGAAGCTAAGCCCTTTGGTCTCCACGTGGATTTCGGCCGCCTCGGCCGTCTCGGCAGCCGTGGCCAGCGGTTTGCCCTTGAGTTTGTCGCCCGCTGCCAGGTCCGGTGTCGCTTTGGGTGTCTGCCGCGGCGGACCGGCCGCCACCTCCGGGCGCATCAGCGTAATCTCCACCGGTCCGGCGGCCGTCGCCTTGCCGCTCTTCGGGTCGTACTCAAACTCATCGCCGGAAATTCGGTCCACGCGGCTCCCGTCTCCGCCATAGAGCTCAATCTTCACGCCGTGCAGTTGCACGATCCCTTGCTTCAACTGAACCTCTTTTGAAGCGTGAATCTTGTACTGCGAATGCGCACCCAGAGAATGCGAATAGGTGATGCCGTTGGCCTCCTGCTGGATATCGACACCCAACCGCTTGGGCAGCTCTCTCAGGTTGAAAGGGTGGCGGAATTTGGCCACGCCGAGAAACACGCCCAGCGCTGCCAGCAGCAGAACGCCTGCCGCCAGCACCAGCGTTCGCAGCCTTTCAATGGTGAATCGCACGGACTTAATTCCTCACTCCCAGCCGTGCCGCCAGCCGTTGCGCCAGACTCTCGCCCAGCTCCGACCACAACAGCCGCGCCGTTGCCCCCGAGGCCTTTTCGACTGCCCCGGTCAGCTCCACCAGTTGCCGCACATTCTCTTCTACGTGCCTGGCGCCCACTGAGTCGAGATCGGCGTCTTCTTCCAGGAACGGAGTATCGGAACCAAAGTCCACTCGAATGTGCCCATCAGCCTCGTAAGCCCCCTCGTCGAACAGCGGGCCAAACCCCGTTACCCTAACCAGCCGCGGCTCGCGCACCCAGCGGGGATCGAGTTGGTTGGCGACCTCCAGTTCCCAAAGACTCCAGCCAATCTGGAACTCGTAGGCGTAGTCGTCGTGGAGCAGCTCCAGCGCCTCTTCGACAGCCGCACGCGGCTCGGCGCCCTGACCGGCTGTCTTGGCCCCGCGTCCCCAAACGCGCTGAAAGATGGGCGTCTCGGTCCAGTTAATGGGGCAAACCGTGGCTGCATACACGCCTGCCTCGCCGCCGTGCGAGGCAAAGGCCCCCAGCACCGCCGTTAGCTTGTCGGGAAGCGCTTCGAGGCGCAGATTCGGGTACCACAGGCTCAAATAAAGCGTGTCGGACATCTCTATTGATTGTAGACGTACGGAGGTACTGGAAGATGCGGGGTAGAAAGCGATGGTTTTGATGATTGATGAGAAGGCCTGGGTGCCCCAGGTCTCGCTCTTGAGACCTGGGAGTTTCTCCTACCCGGTAACAATCTCGCTAAAATCCGCGATCCCCGAGAACCCGCGCAGCACCTCGTCGATCAGCCCCAGGTGCGCCCCACGCACACGAGGATCGGGATCGAGCACCATCACCTTGTCGAAGAAGGCATCGACCGCCGGCCGCAGCGTGGCAATCAGAGCCAGCGCCTCGCCGTAAGCCCGCTCCTGCCGCAGCTTGGCCACCTTCGGCGCAAGAGCAGCGGCTTCATCGGCCAGCCTCTGCGCCTCGGCAGAAAGCGTCACATCGTTCGCCGATCCGAGCGCAAACTTTTTCTCTTCGGCCTGGCGCAGAATGTTCTTGATCCGCTTGAACGCCGCCGAAATCGCCGCGAAGTCCTCGGAGCCGCGCACCGCCGTCAACGCCTCGGCTCGCGCAATGGCATCGCGCACATCATCCGCATCGGTTGCCAGCACTGCCTTCACCACGTCATAAGCAAATCCGCGCACTTCTTTGAGATAGAACTGCAGCCGCTCGCGGAAGAAATCTGAGAGCTGTTGTCTATTTGCTTCTTTCGTTGCAGCAGCGTTCAACACGCTAGCTAGCGCCAACGGAATTTCCGATTCGGCGAGAATTTTAATAATGCCGTTAGCGGCACGGCGCAGCGCAAAGGGGTCCTTCGATCCGGTAGGCGCAGCGCCGATTCCAAACATAGCCGTAATCGTCTGGATGCGGTCTGCGAGGCCGAGTAACTTGCCTTCTAAGGCCGCGGGGATAGGATCGTCTGCCGAGGCAGGCGTGTATTGGTCGTAGACGGCCCTAGCAACGGTGGCGCCTAAATCCTGCGCCTTGGCGTAAAGTCCACCTATAACCCCCTGTAACTCAGTGAATTCTTTTACTAACTCAGTGGTCAGGTCGGTTTTTGCCAGTCTAGTCGCGATTTCAAGGGCGGTCCAATCGCAAATTATTGCGCTGACCTGAGGCATTCTTGCATACAGCCCTTTCACGACCGCCAGATTCTGCTCCGTCTTCCAGTGGTAACTCCCCAGCTCTTTCTGGAAAGTCACATTCTTCAAACTCTCCACGCGATCGACGAGAGGCATTTTCTGATCGAAGTCCCAGAAGAACCGCGCATCCTTGAACCGCGCCCGCAGCACGCGCGCATTCCCATGCCGGATGATGGCTTCGCCCTCGGCGTCCACCTGGATATTCATCACCGCCAGAAAATGCGGTAGCAGCTTGCCATCCGCGCCCTCGATGGCAAAGTATTTCTGGTGATCGCGCATCACCGTCACCAGCACTTCTTCCGGCAGCGCCAGATACTCGGCCTCAAAGTCACCCAGGATCACCGAAGGCCACTCCGTCAGGTGTACAACGGTCTCGATCAGCGCCTCATCCTCGCGCCACTTTGCTGCGGCAACCGTCCGCGTCGCCTTGTCCAGCGCCTTGCGAATCGATTGCCTGCGCTCGGCTACATCGACCACAACCTTGGCCGCGCGCAGCGTCTCTTTGTAGTCCTTCGGCGCGCCGATAAGGACGGGCGCTTCTCCGTGGAGGATGCGATGTCCGCGGCTCACATTTCCCGCCGCGATCCCGGCAATCTGCACAGGTACAATCGCCGCATCCAGCAGCGCCACAACCCAACGCACAGGCCGCACAAACCTCTCCGGCTTGCCCGCGCGCCAGTACATATTTTTAGCCCAGTAAAGCGCCAGCACTTCCTTGGGCAATTCGGTAGCCAGCAGCTCCGAGGCGGCACGGCCCAGCTTTTTCATCGTCGCGCCCACATACTCGCCCTTGGCGTTGGTGACCTTCTCCAGAGCCTCAACAGCCACGCCGGCTTTCTTAGCAAAGGCCTGTGCGGCGGCGGTGGGAACACCATCTTTGAAAGCTACCTTCCACGAGGGGCCCGTCATCTGCTCTTCGGTGCCGGCCTGTCCGGCCAGCACGCCCTCGGCCAGAACGGCGAGGCGGCGCGGGGTGGAATAGGTGGTCACGGTGGCGCCGTCGGCGAGCAGACGCTCGCGGGCCAGAAGATCGTTTACGCGGCGGCCTAGTTCGGCCTCCGCCCCGGCAATCATGCGGGCCGGAATCTCATCCAGCCCAATTTCGAGTAAAAAATCCGCCATAACTTTTGACTATCTTTCCGCTGACTCGCTACTGCCGCGTAAGCGGCGCTAACTTGCTGACTAACTGACCTGCTAACTCACTGCTTTGAAGGGTACGGGTTTGAGCCCGTACATAAACTCAAAAAAACACCTAGGCTTTATTGGTTCCTGCATAAATAATGTCCTTGCACCGTCCCTACGGGACTCCGTAATGAACTTGTGGAGTCCCATTTCCCCACGCTGAAGCGCGGGGCTAGCCAACTATGCGCCTCCGGCGCGTTTGTCCGGACATTACTTATGCAGTCCTCAATAGCCCCTGAGGGAATGCCCATTCCACTAACTCCGCTGGCTAACTCATCAAAACTTCACCCAGACCTAGCAGCTAGAAGCTAGGACTCTGACCGCATGATTTCGTGCCTTGAATTTCTGCTATCCCAGGTCCCAAAATCGGGACCTGGGGCACCCAGAGTTGGTACAACTTCAAACGGACAGAAACCTAGGAGCTGTTTCTGCCTGTCCCACATACACCTTGGCCACGCCCACTGCCAGGTTCCTGATGCGCGCAATCATGCCTACGCGCTCGGTCACGCTGATCGCCCCGCGCGCATCGAGAAGATTGAACAGGTTTGAGCATTTCAGCGCCAGCTCGTAAGTAGCAATCAGCGGGAAGCGCCGCTTCTCCGTCGCGCTCGCCTTCTCGTCAGCCAACACCTTATTGCCCTTCACCAGCAGCGCCTGCGCCTCGGCCTCGTAGCTATTGAAGTGCTCCCACAGCCGGGCAACATCGGCTTCTTCAAAGTTATAGACGGAGTATTGCAACTCATCGGTCAGCCGCACGTCGCCGTAGGTGACCACCGCGCCCGTCTCCGGATCGCGCGCCCACACCACGTCGTAGACCGAGTCCACATCCTGCATAAAGGCGCAGAGCCGCTCGAGGCCGTACGTCAGCTCGGCGCAAATCGGGTCGAGATCGAGTCCGCCGCACTGCTGGAAGTAGGTGAACTGGGTAATCTCCATCCCGTCCATCATTACCTGCCAGCCCACGCCCCATGCGCCCACGGTCGGGCCTTCCCAGTTGTCCTCTTCGAACTTCAGATCGTGCTGCGAGAGATCGATCCCGATTGCTTCCAAAGATTGGAGGTAAAGCTCTTGCACATTCGCTGGCGGCGGCTTGAGGATGAGCTGGAATTGCGTATGCCGGAACAGCCGGTTGGGATTCTCGCCGTAGCGTCCGTCCGCAGGCCGCCGCGAAGGCTGCGCATAGCCCACGCGATAGGGCTTCGGTCCCAGCACGCGCAGAAACGTCTCCGGCGCCATGGTGCCCGCGCCCACTTCGACGTCAAACGGTTGTTGCAGCACGCACCCGCGCGCCGCCCAAAAATTCTGCAAGCGGAACAACAGTTCCTGAAATGTAAGCGCCGCAGGTTTAGCGCTAGATGCGGCGATAGCCGGTGAAGCTGTGGATGAAGTCACTCTTAAAAACTCTCTCTCGCGGTGCAACTGGATTGAGCCAATTTTATCAGCCGGGCTGGGGGCCCTTTTCGACATTCAGGCCAGTGTGAGCAGGTTGGCCGCGTAGGTCTCGCCGGCCAGAGCCTGGATGGCGCGATCAAGGGTGACCAGGATAGCTTCGTTGCGAATGGCGAGGCCAAGCAGGAGGGCGTCCGTGACCTGGCGGTGGCCGAGCAGGCGAGGAGTGAGGGGCTGGATCAACTCCAGCCAACTAAAGGAAACCGGCAGATGCGCAACGTTGGGCAAGGCTGCAATCGCCTCGAGCATTCGCATTGCATCCGCGATTGACTTCTTCCCGACCAAGGGCGAGGCCGCGATGCGCACAAAACCAGCCTCGGTCACAGGACAAAGCAGTAAGCGCGCGCCATGGCTGCCCAACAGCCACTCGGTAGCCTGCTCATAAGCTGCGTGTGCCGGATCGCTCAACGCGACCCAGATATTTACGTCGGGGAGATAGTCCTTCAAATAAAGTCCTCCAGAGCCTCTTTCACCATTTCCGTCGTGATGACGCGCCCGCTCGGCGGGAAGGTTGGAAAGCCCGCCGCGGATCGCCGAAATTCCACTGTTTCGGCGGGTAAGCTGGCTGCTTTGCCGCCTTTGCGGATCAGGTCGGTGATGGCTTCGCCCAAGGTGAACCCGTTTGCGTGAGCATAGACCTCGGCGAACTGACGGGCGTCGTCGGCGAGATTGACGTTGGTTCTCATATGGTTAGTATGCACCGATTCGACTGGACGTGCACGTATTTTAAATACGTGCCAGATAAGGCGCTTGCACGCACTGCTGCCGTGGCGCCTCCCTTTGTGAGAACGTGAGATGAACCGACGGTCACCCGCCCAGCCGCCCCAGCGCCTCCGCCGTCCCCTCGATTTCACGAAGGGTCCGGTTATTCGCACTCAAATAGCGACTTTTCGAGGCCCGATTGGCGAATGATGCTCTGGAGAGTGCCGCGCCTGAGGGAATCGTGGAGCGGCACGGGGACGGTGACGGTTGTCCCCTGCATTTGCAATTGCATGATTCGGTGACTGCCGCGCTGGCGCACGGTGACAAATCCGTGCCCTTCGAGAATCTTACAGGCTTCTGTGCCCGAGAGGACTCTCAACTTACCCAACCGGCACCTCAACCTGAGTGACGAAGACCTCACTGTGCAGCCGCCGTGCAACTTCGGAAGAAGCGGCGGTCTCGAAAAAGAGCGTCAAGGCTTCGACGAGATTGGCGCGCGCCTCCTCGATTGTGGAACCCTGGCTTGCGATATCGAGCTCGGGGCACAAGGCGACAAAGCCATCGTCTTCGCGCTCAATAATAGCCGTCATTCGCTGCGGTCTAGGCATATCCGAATTCTACGCCAACCGTTTCTACGCAATTTTCGATCATCCGGGAGATCGTGCTGAATTCCGGAGGGTTTCACCCTCCCAGCCGCCCCAGCGCCTCCGCGGTGCGCAGCTTGCGTTCCAGGTGCCGCTCCAGCGATTGCAGAGTGAACCGGCGCAAATCCGTCCCTCGCCGCCGCGGCCACTGCTCGCCCGCAAACGCCGCGACCGGCGCCCGCAGCATCCTCTGCGCCAGTTGCCACGAGTCGGCCGACAAGGCATTCGCGCCCGACCCGCGATGCACAGCGCAGAATAGGCCATCCCCATAGGTCTGGAACCAGATCTCCCCCGTACGCAATGCCTCGCCGCAAGCCGTGCAGTGGGCGACGTCCGGCAGCAGGCCCAACAGCCGCGTCATCCAGAGCGAAAAATACGTCAGCGCCATCCATGACCCGGAGAATTGGGGCTGGACGAAATCGGACGGCACGGCCGTCGTCTGCTCCAGCACGCTCACCAGCAGCCGGAAGACCGTTTCCTGCGGATCGTGTTCCGGCAGCGCCTCATCCAGCAGTTCGGCGTAAAAGCTCAACACCGCCATCCGTACGTGATCCACCGGCGCGGCCAGGGGCGACCGTAGAATCTCCAGTTGATCCAGCCGCACCAGCTCCTGCCCCGGCTTCTCGGCAAACCACGCCCGCGCCACCGTCATCGGCTCCAGCGCCCCGCCAAACCGTTTGCGGCTCTTCAGCGCCGACTTGGCCACGCCCTTCATTCGCCCGTAATCGCGGGTAAAGAAGCTGACGATCAGGTCGGCCTCGCGCAACGGCCAGGTCCGCAAAACAACCGCTTCTGAGGTCAGCACGCTCATGCGACTACTATCTTCGCACTGCTGCCGCGGCCAGTGGCCGACCCGGTCCGATGATGCCAAAACTCCTTCCTGGCGAGTAAGGATTTTTAAAATAAGTAAGGAATACGCAAATAAGTAAGGTATTCTGTTAGAAGTAAGGCATACTGGGAAATGAAAGGAATCCTTCATGCCGACCGCGACCGTAACCTCCAAAGGCCAGATCACCATTCCCGTCCAGGTGCGGAAGGCGCTGGGACTCAAGCCCGGAGTTCGGATTGACTTCTATGAGATCGAAGACGGCGAGTACGCGTTCCGGCCCAAAAATAGGTCGATCATGGAAATGGAGGGCTGCCTTCCCAAGCTCGACCATGTGCCGACCATCGAAGAGATGAATCAGGCAGTTCTCGATCACGCCGCGGAGCTGGATGCGGCAACCCGAAGTGATGCGTATGCAAGGGTTTCGGATGGAGAGGCCGCGTGACTGGACTGGATACGAATATACTGGTCCGTTTCTTTGCCAAAGACGATTCGTTGCAGACGCCCAAAGCCAGAGAAGCATTGAGTTCGCTGACGTTAGGCGAGCCTGGATGGGTGGGAGTGGCGACGATACTGGAGTTGGTTTGGGTTTTGACAAGTTCGATGAAACTCGGACGCGATCCAGTTGCACGGATTCTTTCTGAGTTGCTGATGCGGGATACGATTGTGGTGGAGCAGCCTGAGACCATTGCAAGGGCCGTGCAGCGATATAGGAAGGGAAATGCAGACTTTGCCGGCTGCCTTATCGCCGTCTCCGCCCAAGCCGCCGGCTGCTCCCGCACCGTCACCTTCGACCGCCGAGCCGCCCGCGATGCCGGTATGGAACTCCTCGAATAAGGCATCGAACACGCCAGATCGTGCCATTTTCCACAAAATCGGGAGCGAACCTCAAGGTACAATAAGAACAGAGGTTCCAAATGCCATCCGCAATGGTCACCTTCAACGGTCGCATTACACTCCCCAGCGACATTCGAAAACAGCTTGGACTGAAAACTGGCGACAACATCGATTTTGTTGAAATCGAGAAGGGCCGGTTTGAGATTTGTCCACGTACCGCCGCTATCCGCGAAAAGGAAAGAGGCGTTAAGGCAACGGCCTATATACCCACCGTTGACGAAGTAAACGAGACCGTCAACTAGGACGGGTACTCGAGTTTCCCCTGCACAAAAAAAGAGTGGCCGCCTCCTGAAGAGGAAGCCACTCGATCCCTCGCTATTGCCTGAATAGAACCCTCGAACAGCATCGAGCAGCTTTGCGCGCGCTTACATGGGTATCCGTTTGCCGCAAACGCGCAAACGCGCATCCCGCTGGAGCAGGATGCGCGTTGTGAGAACGCTCAGTGATTGAGGTGTGGCCGAACTGCGTTAGTGGCCGAAGTGCGCGGCGTTTTTCTCGGTAAAGTGAGCCCACTTCTCCGGCAGGTCATCCAGCGCGAAGATCGCCGAGACTGGGCAGGCTGGAACGCAGGCGCCGCAGTCAATGCACTCGACCGGGTCGATGAAGAGCTGGTCGGCCTCGCCGAAGCCGTCTTCGTCCTTTTTGGGGTGGATACAATCGACAGGACAGGCGTCCACACAGGCGGTGTCCTTGGTGCCGATACAGGGTTCTGCAATGACGTAGGCCATTTCCTAATTCTCCAGGTAACTATTTCCTCGACGCTGATAGTAGCACACGACCCCAAAGGCTGACTCTCTCTCCGGCCTCCCCGTTTTGCGATGCGGGAAACAGAAGAATCACTTTCGCTTTTCAGCCCGGCGCCGCGCAAACTCCTGCGGCGTGGGGATGGGCGCCAGGTTGCGCCCCGCGAACATGTCCTCGAACAAAGCCACCAGCTCCGCCTGAATCAGCCCGTTTGAAGCCAGAATCTCCCGGCTGTCCAACTTGAATGGGTTGCCCGCAAAGTCCGTCACCCGTCCCCCGGCCTCTTCCACCAGCAAAATGCCGGCGGCCGTGTCCCACGGGTTCAGGCTGAACTCCCAAAATGCCTCCAGCCGGCCGCAGGCCACATACGCCAGGTCCAGCGCCGCCGAGCCCGCCCGCCGCACCCCATGCGAGCGCAGCGTAAACTCCTGATAAAAATGCACATTGGGACTGGCATGGCGCTTGCGGCTGGGAAAGCCCGTAGAGATCAGCGCCTCAGCCAGATCGGGAATCTTCGACACCCGCATCGGCTTGCCGTTGAGCCGCGCGCCCTGTCCCCGCTCGGCTGTGAAAAGCTCGTCCCGCATCGGGTCGTAGATGACTGCGGCCTGCAGCGTTCCGTCCTGCTCCGGCGTCATTCCGGCCGCGCGCCGTTCCAGGCCCATCGAAACGCAGAACTGCGGAAACCCATGCGCAAAGTTCGTCGTCCCATCCAGCGGGTCCACGTACCAGCGGAACTCCGCTTCCATGCGCTCTCGCGTGCCTTCTTCGCCGTAGACCCCATGTTCGGGAAAAGCCACGCCCAGCCGCTCGCGGATCAGCTTCTCCACCGTCCGGTCGGCTACCGTCACCAGGTCCACGTCGCCCTTGTACTCGGTCTCCACGCCCTGGGCCAGAAATTCGCGCAATCGCGCACCCGCCTCGCGCGCAATCTCCGCGGCTTTGGGAACCCACACAAGATTCTGTGCTGGCGCGGCCGCCCCGGCGCTCACGAAACTTCCTCGCGCGCAATCGGCTCGCTGGCCGGGCCTACGCCGCGCACTGCCTCAAAACGTGGCGCACGCCGCTTGCCCGCTTCGCTGATGGTGCGGATCTGGTGCTTGTAAATAAAAAGATTGGGCTGCCCCTCGCGCGTCAGCCGCAGCATGGCGTCGTCGAAGTACTCAATCCAGCCGCGCACAGTGTCTCCGTCCCGCAGCTTGATCTGGACCACCATCTGGCGGTCGCTGAGGGAACGCAGATAAAGCGCCTCCTGGCCGGTTTCGCCCGGAGGAGGTGCTTTGGAACGCCGGCGGGAAGACAGTGGCGAGGTCATCACTTTATTTTAAATGCAACATTGAGGCAGGACGCCAACTTGTCGGGAAAGAAGACGGTGATCCGAACGCCCTCAGTTTGTTTCAGGAGATGCGTCCGCATAGTACCCGGTCTTGTGGCGGACAGTGAACTCGCCAGCCGATGCCCTGGGAACGGCGACCTCGATGCGATGGAAGATTCTTCCCGGCTCCTGGTTGTGGGGATAGTAGCCAAGCAGATACTGCGTGCGCAGATCGTCGCTGACCTTTGCAAAGGCCTTGTCGAGTCCACCGTCGGCCACGTAAAAGTATTTGCCGCCCGTCTGCTCGGCCAGCGTGATCAGCGCGTGTTCCCCGCCCAGGTCGCGTCCGGCGCTGGCCTCGATGGGTACGTCGATCAGCGAGTAGATCATGACCTCGCCGCGAAGGGCCTGTTCCAGTGCCTGCCCGTAGGTGGTGTTTTTGGCGGTGTCGTCGCCGTCGGAAATCAACACCAGAACTTTGCGCCCCTCTTTCTGGCCCAACCGCTCGGAGCCCAGGGAAATGGCGTCATAGAGCGCGGTGGCCCAGTCGCCGTGCAATTGGCTCAGGCCGCGATCGATCTGGGGCAGCTTGTTGGTGAACGGCGTCAGCTCGCGCACGTCGGTGGCAAACTGCATCACGCTCATCAGGTCCTGTGGGCGCAGAATCGCATGAGCAAATCGCCGCGCCGCCCCGGCTTCTTCCGTCATGTCCTTGCGCACGCTGCCGCTGGTGTCGATCGCCAGGGTCAGATTCAATGGCAACTCCGACTGCTTTTCGAAAACTGCAATTTGCTGCGGCCGTCCGTCCTCCGACACCCTGAAATCGTCGTGCGCCAGCCCGCCTACCAGCGCCCCGTTCCGGTCGGTCACATTCACAAAGATACTCACCAGCTTCACATCCATATGCAGGGTAGTCTGCTGCGCGGCGAGGATTGGCGAGAGGGTAGCAGCCAGGGCAAGAAGGGCAATGCAGGCGATTCGCATGAGCATTCCCGCAGGGGCTAAACAGGCTGCGGGAAGAGGCTTGATTCCGACTAGAAATGGCGAAAAGCATACCTCAGGGGCTAAAGCCCCGGCAGATTTTTCTGTGGTCACGTACGGGCTGAAGCCCGTACCCTTCACCGGGACGACTTTTTCCGCGGGCTGTAAAGCCCAACGTCCCCACGCTGTCGAATGTTCGGGCTGAAGGCCGTGCCCTTCGCATGAAACGGTGATTCCAGATTCTGAAAATCCACCGGGATTAACGCTCATGCGAACCCTCCGGCTCCAAAGCCAGCCCCTCGGGAAACGGCTCGCCGTCCGCCCAGACTTCTCCATCCACAAACGTCTCCTTCTTCCAAATGGGCACCGTCTTCTTGAGCGTGTCGATCACCCAGCGGCAAGCCTCGAAGGCTGCCCCTCGATGCGCCGACGCCACCACGATCAGTACGCTCGTCTCTCCCACCTGGAGCCGCCCCAGCCGATGCACCAGCGTCACGGCCCGCACGCCGAACCTCTCGCGCGCCTCTACCGCAAGCGCCTTCATCTGTTTCAGCGCCATCTCTTCATAGGCTTCGTAGTCCAGGTGCAGCGTCTGCCGGCCGCGTGTGTTGTTGCGCACGATGCCGTCGAAGACCACCACCGCGCCGTCTTCGCCCCGTTTGGCCGCAGCCACCAGCTTTTCCGCGTCGATGCGCTCACGCGTCAGCGCAATCGCCGTGGGCCGATCCATAAACTCATCCAAAGTTTTCGCTGGACGCGTAGTCCCACCGCCGGAGACAGGCGGCAGCAGCCCCACCTCATCGCCTTCTCGCAGCAAATGTCCCGCAGGGGCATACTCGGCATTCACGCTGACCGCAATGCCCCGCAGGACATCTCCTCGGCCAGCCACGCGGGCGGTCACCAACTCCAGCAGATCCGCCACCGAGGCGCCTTCCGGCAACTCGACGGTAGTCTCCGCCGCGCCCAGCCAATCTTTCGATACCCCGAAGGGAAGAACTCGCACACGCATCGCTTGAAAAAGAATACCGCCTGTTCGTTAGCAGCCTGTGGTGGAAGTCAAACCCTGGGGGGGAAACCGTCCCTCAGGGGCTAAAGCCCCGTTGATTCTTTGGGCCTTACGGCACGACTGAAGTCGTACCCTTTCAAAACCAGACTCTTGCCACAGGCTGTTAGACGCGGCAGGCGGCATTCAGGGGCGTATTGCAGTCCAGATCAAACCAGTTTGTAGAGAAACCCCGTGGGTGTGCCCCAAAGGTTGCGCGCCCGGTCGTCGTAAAAGATGCTGAACTCGATGCCGGAAAGATCGAAGTCAAACAGCGGCACGCGGTCAAACGTAAAGTCGCCCCGCACCGAGTACTCATCGCCCCCACAGTCGATCATCAGCGTATCGCCGGTCGATAGGCGCTCGGGATGCGTCAGCAGCATGCATGCAAATGAAAACGCGCCCAGCCCGAATTCGTTTCCGGCCATGGCAACGCGCGTCCGCCGCGAAGAGGAGCCGCGATGCAGCATGCCGGCCTGCGCGCCCAGCACCACAATGTCGTTGCCCTCCTGCTGCTCGCCCAGAATCTTCTCCGCCAGTCTGGAGCGCTCTGCCTGGCGAAGGTACATCGCGCCCAGCTTGCCGGTGATGCGGTTACTGAACCTGCGCCGTGCCGATAGAACTCCCAGCGCCATCTCCACGGCCTCGTTGTAGGTTGACGCCAGTGCCTGCCAGCGGGGAATTGCAAACCAGGCTTCCGCGCCCTCCGGAAGCTCGCGCCGCGACAGCTTTTCCAGGCAAGCGCCCAGGCTTGGGAACGCCTTGCGCAGCTCTGTTACCTGCGCCTCGATTGGCCGCACCTTGTAGGTGGGCGGATAGACGCGGTTCGAGCCCACCTGTTCGTCCTTGTACTTTTCGCTCACCGCATGACGGTGAATAATCTCCACCACTTTCTCCGCCACCTCTTTCTTCAGCGTCAGGTTCATATCCAAAACCGACTGCGCGCTCTGCCGGTCCAGTTGCTCGATCGCCATCTTGTAAGCCGTCTGAGCCGCGTCGCTCAGAAAATCCTGTAACATGCGATTCTGCTGCTCGGTCATGTTCCCGGAAAGATGCAGCGGAACAATCTGCTGGGGAGTCGCTTGTGTTGTTGCCATGGCTGCCGCTCTCGGCGCAGTTGCGCGTTGGATTCTGCAGTCATCATCGGCAAAACGGGCCTTCTCAACAGGTCAACATCACCAAAGTTGCTTCGTTTTGGTGCACGCTCCGAAATCCAAAAGGGGCAGAAACTGTTGCAGAGTTGCCGACCTTCGGCCAGCCGTTGCCCTGTTGAGACGATGGCGCTTGCCTGTTGACTTCTGTATCGCTTAGCGATACAGTCAATGCGTGATCAAGTCGTTCAAGCACGCGGGGCTGGAAAAGCTCTTTAGGGACGGCTCGAAGGCAGGAATCAACCCAGCGCATGCAGAGAAGCTGAAAAATCAGATGGCCATTTTGAATCGAGCCACGAACCCCAGCGGAATGAATGTTCCTGGTTGGAACCTTCATCGGCTGCACAAGGAGCTGGCTGGTCATTGGGCCGTAAAGGTCAGTGGGAATTGGCGCTTGACGTTCCGGTTCGAAGGACAGGATGCAATTCTGGTGGACTACCAGGATTATCACTAGAGCTTGGCCGGTGCGAGTCCCGGCGTAAAGGAGGCGACCATGCGGATGCACAATCCACCCCATCCCGGAAGGATCGTTAAAGAAGCTATTCAGGCCATTCCCATGAGCGTCACCGGGTTTGCCGCGCATATTGGCGTGTCGAGAGTAGCCCTGTCCCGTGTCCTGAACGAAAAGGCCGCAGTCACGGCGGAGATGTCTATAAAGATCAGTGAAGCGTTCGGGCAAGATTCCCCCGATATCTGGTTCAATCTCCAAAACGATTACGACTTTTGGCAGGTGTCGAACGCGAACACCCGGCGGAAGAAAGTCGAACCGCTTCGTTCTGTGGCGGCCTGATCGCAAGCCTCACGGTCTTCAAGAACGTATCCCCGGTTCTTTTTGGACGTGGTTACACGCAAAAAGGCCGGCAGGTTCGCCGGCCTTTTTGCTTCTTAGCGCACTTTAAGAAACGGATCTGGCAACCTCGGCCTCCGCCGGCTGCTTATCTGGCCGCGCCTTTATCAGCGGCAAGGCCACATGCAGCACGTCTTCAATGCGGCTGGCGTAGTGCACCGTCAAGCCCTCCATCATTTCCGCCGTCAGGTCCTCTTCCACATCCTGGCGGTTCTCGGCCGGCAGGATGATGGTTGTCACTCCCGCCCGCCGCGCCGCCAGAAACTTCTCCTTGATGCCGCCCACCGGCAGCACATTGCCGCTCAGCGTGATCTCTCCGGTCATGGCCGTCAGAGGCCGCACCGGCGTATCGGTCAGCAGCGATGCCAGCACCGTGGCTATGGTTACGCCCGCCGAAGGACCATCCTTGGGAGTGGCTCCGGCCGGCACGTGAATGTGCAGGTCGATCTCCTTGGTAAAGTCCTCGTCCAGCCCCAGGCTCGCAGCATTCGAGCGCACCCAGGTCAGCGCGGCCTGCATCGACTCCTGCATTACATCGCCAATCTGGCCGGTCATGGTAAAGCCGCCCTTGCCTTTCATCTTGTTGGCTTCGATGAACAGAATGTCGCCGCCGGCCGGTGTCCATGCCAACCCGACTGCAACGCCGGGCCGCTTCACGCGCTCGGCCACTTCGGTGTCCACGCGCACCTGGATGCCGCCCAGGAACTCCTTGATCTGGTCGCGCGTCACCAGCAGCTTTTCGGCGTGGCCTTCCACCACGCGCCGCGCCTGCTTGCGGCAAACCGTGCCGATGGCCTGCTCCAGTTTCCTGACGCCGGCCTCCCGCGTGTAGTGCCGTACCACGTAGCGCACCGCATCCTCGGGAAACTCGATCTGCTCCGCGGTGATTCCGTTCTCCTTGATCTGCCGCGGAATCAGGTACCGGTTCGCGATCTGCACCTTCTCCTCTTCCGTGTAGCCGGGCAGGAAGATCAGCTCCATCCTGTCGAGCAGCGGCGGCGGCACCGTATCCAGCATGTTCGCCGTGCAGATAAACAGCACCTTGCTCAGATCGAACGGCACGTCCAGATAGTTGTCGCGGAAGGTGTTGTTCTGTTCCGGGTCCAGCGTCTCCAGAAGCGCCGAGGCCGGATCGCCGCGGAAGTCTCTTCCCAGCTTGTCCACCTCGTCCAGCATGATCACGGGGTCGTTGGTATCCGCCCGGCGAATGCTCTGGATGATCTGCCCCGGAAGCGCGCCGATGTACGTCCGGCGATGTCCGCGGATCTCCGCCTCGTCGTGCATGCCGCCCAGCGAAACCCGCTGGAACTTGCGGCCCAGCGCCCGCGCTATCGAGCGGCCCAGGCTAGTCTTGCCCACGCCCGGCGGCCCCACAAAGCAGAGAATCGGTCCTTTCATATCCGGCTTCAGTTCCAGCACGCTCAGGTAATCCAGAATCCGGTCCTTCACCTTCTTCAACTCGTAGTGGTCCTCGTCCAGAATCTCCTTGGCCTTGCCGATATCGACTTTCGCGCCCGAGCTCTTGGCCCAGGGCAGCACTGCAAGCCACTCGACGTAGTTGCGCGTCAGCGAGTAGTCGGCCGCCATCGGTGACATTCGCGACAACCGCCCCAGTTCCTTCAGCGCTTCCTTCTTCACGTCCTCCGGCATGCCTGCCGCTTCAACCTTCTGCTTCAACTCGTCGGTGTCGCGCTGGCCCTCGTCCTGATCGCCCAGCTCCTTCTGGATCGCCTTCATCTGTTCGCGCA